>DASRDL010000088.1:0-6598 GCA_035652635.1 Hyphomicrobiaceae bacterium
CGTCACCACGATGGTGTCGCGGCCATCGAGCGGACGGCCGATCGAGAGGTAGGTCCTGCGCCCCATGACGAGCGGCTTGCCGAGAGTGAGCTTGCGGAAGCGCTGGAGGTCCGAGGGCAGGCGCCAGGGCAGCCCGCCACCTCGGCCGATGACGCCGTTCTCGGCCACGGCGACGACCAGGGCGATGCGGGGAGCGCTCACACCGCCACCTCGGCCCTGATGTGCGGGTGCGGGTCGTAGCCGGTGAGGCGGAAGTGCTCGTAGCGGAAGTCGAAGAGAGAGCGCACGCCGGGGTCCAGCTCCATGCGCGGCAGGGGGCGCGGCCGACGCGTGAGCTGCAGATCCGCCTGCTCCAGGTGATTGAGGTAGAGGTGGGCATCGCCGAAGGTGTGCACGAACTCTCCCGGCGCGTAGCCCGTCACCTGCGCCAGCATCATGGTGAGCAGGGCGTAGCTGGCGATGTTGAACGGCACGCCGAGGAAGACGTCGGCGGAGCGCTGGTAGAGCTGGCAGGAAAGGCGGCCGTCGGCGACATAGAACTGGAACAGGCAGTGGCAGGGGGCGAGTGCCATGTCCGGGATGTCGGCCGGGTTCCAGGCCGTGACGATCATCCGGCGGCTGTCGGGGTTGGTCTTGAGCGTCTCGACGAGCTCGGCGATCTGGTCGATGGCGCGGCCGTCGGGGGCCCTCCACGAGCGCCACTGCTTGCCGTAGACCGGGCCCAGATCGCCGTTCTCGTCGGCCCAGTCGTCCCAGATCGAGACGCCGTGCCGTTTGAGGTAGGCGGTGTTGGTGTCGCCGGCGAGGAACCAGACGAGCTCGTGGACGATGGATTTCAGATGCACCTTCTTGGTGGTGACGAGCGGGAAGCCGGCGGCGAGGTCGAAGCGCATCTGGTGGCCGAACACGCTGAGCGTGCCCGTGCCGGTGCGGTCGGTCTTGCGCACGCCTTCCCTGCGCACGCGGGCCATGAGGTCGAGGTATTGGCGCATGTCACCTAGATAGTGCGATTCGCCCCGCTGCCTCCCGGTCACCCGGGCAGGGGTACGTGCCTCAGCACGATTACGATGAGCGAATTATAGAGTGCATGACAGAAGATAGGCACGCGCAGGCTCCCCGTCCGCCACAACAGCCAGGAGAAGAAGAGGCCGATCAGAAACACCTCGATGATGCCGGCGGTCGAGTAGCCGGCGTGCAGCACGGTCCACCAGATGGTGCTTATCAACGCGGCACCGAGATATCCCAGACGCGAGCGGGCCAGGGCGGACAGCAGGAAGCCGCGAAAAAGCAGCTCCTCCGACAGCGGCGCCCCGACGCCCACGACCAGGAGTGCCAGGATCCATTGCTCACCGAACAGCCGCACCAGCGGACGCAGGTCGGCGTACATGTCGTGCGGAAAGAAGGCGTATTGAACAACGCTCAATCCCACTTGCAGCGCCGCCATGAGGGCAATCGCCTTGAGGTAGATGCTGGCCGAGGCGGCCGGCGGCCGCAGGGCCAGCACGTCGCGTAGCCTGCCGCCGAAAAGCGTCGCCGCGAGCAGCGTGAGGATGATGGCGATCGCCTGCCATACGGCGAGGGTTGCGAGCGTGCCCATGTCCTGGCGCCACTGGCCTGGTTCTGCCGGCGTGCCGGCCACAAATCCGGTGCCCAGCACCAGGATGGCGCCGCCGATGCTCAGGACGATGATGAGCACCGTCGCCACCGCGGCCGCCAGCGGCCGCCACGGCGTCCTGGGGGCGTAGGCCGGTGCTCCACGAATCAGGCCGGCATGGGCAGGTGCTTGATTCTCCACGGAACTCCGACAGCTACTGGCTCGAGCGGCTCGAACAGGGACAGCCACCGGCGATGAGCCCCGGAGTGGCTTTTGTTTGGCCTTTGCCTCGCCTATATTAGGGGGGCCGGATTCGTCCGGCTATGGCGATAAATGGACGTCGCAATAAACCTATCGGACCCGGGGGCAGTACCCGGCGCCTCCACCCCAGGGGTCAGGATCGAGGGGTCAGGGATCAGATAACTTGCTGCTGAAACCTGATCGCTGAAGCCCGACCCTTGCGGCGGGGGCGAACTAGGATCGACGAGGGTGTAAAGGGCGCTCTTTCGCTCGGCATGATACCGCCGTTATCGGGTCAATCAGAATAGTTGCCAACGACAACTATGCTGAGGCTGCTCTCGCTGCGTAACGCGGCGCGATAAGCCTGAACGTCAAGCCCTGGCGTCTAGCCACGCCAGGCGCGGTTTCGGAGGGCACCGGGCAACAGAAGCCCTCCACTTTCTTGCGCCACGGCACTACCCGTGGTCTCTTGTCGGGCATGACGGCCGAGCGCGAAATCGATTACGAGGCCCTGGCGCAAGCGGCGATGCGCGGGATCGTACGCACGGTGCTCTCCCGCGTGGCGCAGAGCGGCCTGCCGGGCGAGCACCACTTCTACATTGCCTTCAGGACCGACGCGCCGGGCGTGGTTCTCTCCAAGCGACTGAAGGAGAAATACCCGCAGGAGATGACGGTCGTCCTGCAGCATCGCTTCTGGGATCTCGCCGTCAGCGAGGACCGCTTCGAGGTGAAGCTCACGTTCGACAGCATCCCCGAGCGGCTGGTGGTGCCCTTCGCTGCCATCAAGGTGTTCTTCGACCCGAGCGTGCCCTACGGCCTGCAGTTCGACGAGGCGCAGTCGCCCGCCACCGTCTCGGGCGAAAGCCCGCGCCCGGTGCGCAAGGCCTCGGGCGGTGAGCAGGCCCGCCTGCCCGCTCTCTCCGATGCACCGCGTGCGGACAAGAAGCCCCGGGCGTCGCGTCGCGCATCCTCCGAGAAGCCCGCCGCCGAGGCTCCCGTGACCGCCGACAAGCCGGTCAAGCCTGCAGCACCCAAGGCCGCCGAGCCCACCCCGGCGCCGGGGCCCAAGGTCGTCAGCATCGACGCCTTCCGCAAGAAGTGAAGCGGTCGGCCGAACCGCGGATCGCGCAGCCCTGCGTGCGCCGCTCATCCGGCGGCACGGCCGATCCGTCGTCTGATCCAATCGCCGTGGTCGTGCCTGCTGCGGCGGTCTATGGTGTGCGCGGCAGAGGGGCGGCTCGGCCCGCGACAGTGCGATGGCCGGACCGCGAGGCAGCCTGGAGGTCGCCATGACGCCCATAGGTCTGTTCCGGGGCGAGCGCGCGCTCGTCACCGGTTCTGCGTCCAACATCGGCCGTGCGATCGCACTGGCGCTGGCGCGTGAGGGCGCCGCCGTGCGCTGCGTCGACGTCGATGCGGAGCGCAACGCCGCGACCGTGGCCGACATCGCCAGGGAGGGTGGCACGGCGCTGGCGGTGACCGCCGATCTTTCCACCGCCGACGGCTGGCGCAGTGCCCTCCCGCCGGAGACCGAGCCCGTCTCCATCTTCGTGCACTCGGCCTCGCCGCAGCGTCGCGAGGCCGACACGGCGCTCGCCGTAACCGAGGCGATCTGGGACGGGATGGTGAACACCAATGTGCGCTCGGGCTTCTTCATCGCCCGGGAGCTGGGGCGGCGCATGCAGGGCCTCGCCCAGGCCGGCGGCATCAAGGGCCGGATGCTGTTCATCACCTCGCTGCACGCCGAAAGCCCGCGCAACCTGCCGCACTACTCCGCCTCCAAGGCCGGCCAGACGATGGTGGTCAAGGAGCTCGCCCGTGCCCTGGGGCCTTCGGGCATTCGCGTCAACGCCCTGGCTCCCGGCGCCGTGCCCGGCGGGGGCTTCAATGCCGCGGCGTTCGACTTCTCCGGCATGGTGCCGCTCGGCCGGCTGGGGAGGGCGGAGGACATGGCCAACATGGCGCTGGCCCTGCTCTCCGACCGCTTCGCCGGCTATGTGACCGGCACCACCGTGGTGGTCGACGGCGGCATCGCCCTGCACAACTGGATCACTCCGCGCGCGTGAGGCCGCAGGGCCCGCGGCGAAGCCATTGCACGCGGGTTGGCCCGCCGTTATAAAGCCGGCCAACGCGAGGCTCGCCCCGCTGCCGGCGGCAGGCCTTTCCGCATCCCACCAGGAGATCCAGCAATGGCTGAGGTCAGCGAGATCAAGGCTGAGCCGCGCGCGCGCGCCGGAACCGGCGGCGCCCGTGCCGCCCGCCGCCAGGACAAGGTGCCGGGCGTCGTCTACGGCAACGGCCTTGCGCCGGAGAACATCGCCGTCAACGGCCGCGAGCTCAATATCATCATCGGGCGCGGGAAGTTCCTGTCGACCGTCTTCGATCTCGACATCGACGGCAAGAAGTCGCGCGTGATCCCGCGCGAGGTTCAGCTCGACCCGGTCAGGGATTGGCCGATCCACGTCGACTTCCAGCGCGTCGGCGCCAGCGCGCACATCCGCGTCAGCGTGCCCGTGCGCTTCATCAACGAGGGCCTGTCGCCGGGTCTCAAGCGCGGCGGCGTGCTCAACATCGTGCGCCACGAGATCGAGGTCACCTGCCCGGCCGACGCCATCCCGGACCACTTCGAGGTGAACCTCGAGGGCCTGGAGATCGGCCGCTCGGTGCACATCTCGGCGGTGAAGCTGCCCGAGGGCGTGAAGCCCACCATCCTCAACCGCGACTTCACCATCTGTACGGTCGCCGGCCACAAGATCGAGGAGGAGGTGGTGCCCGGCGCCGCCGCGGCCGCGGCCGAAGGTGCCGTCCCTGCGGAAGGCGAGGCTGCTGCAGCCGGCGAAGCGCCTGCGGCCGATGCCAAGGCCGCCGCGCCCGCCGCCGGCGCCAAGGCGCCGGCCGGCAAGGAGGCCGCGAAGCCCGCCGCTGCCGCCAGGCCCGGCGCCGACAAGGGCAAGAAGTAGCGGCTGGATCAGGCACGGGAAGCGGGCACGGGCCGGGGTGTCCGGCAGCGGACTCGAGGGCGCATGAAGCTTTTCGTCGGCCTCGGCAATCCGGGCAGCGAGTACGCGCGCCATCGCCACAACGTCGGCTTCATGGCGCTCGAGCGCATCGCCGAGCGGCACGGGTTGGCGCCGTGGAAGAAGCGCTTCCAGGGACTGGCCTGCGACGGGCTGATCGGCGGCCATCGCGTGACGCTGCTGAAGCCGCAGACCTACATGAACGACAGTGGCCGGGCCGTCGGCGAGGCGCAGCGCTATCTCAAGATCGCGGAAGCCGACATCTACGTCTTCCATGACGAGCTGGACCTCGCGCCCGGCAAGCTGAAGGTGAAAGTCGGCGGCGGCAACGCCGGTCACAACGGCCTGCGCTCCATCACGGCTCATATCGGCAACGACTACGCGCGCGTGCGCATCGGCATTGGCCATCCCGGCGCCAGGGAGCTGGTGATGCGCCACGTGCTGCACGACTTCGCCAAGGCGGATCTGGCGTGGCTCGAGCCGCTGCTCGATGCCGTCGCCGAGGCGGCGCCGCGGCTCGCCGCCGGCGACCAGGCCCGCTTCCTCACCGAGGTTGCCCGCGCGACCAAGGGCGAGGAGCCGGCGCGCAAGCCGCCGTCCCCGGCGCCGCGGCAGGGCGAGCCTGCGACCGCCCCCGCTCCTGCCGGGCACCCGGCGGGCGAGCGGCAGGGCAAGCGCGCCCGCGCCCTCGCCGAGAATCTCAAGCGCTGGCTCAAGGGCCAAGGGCGAGAGGGCTGAATCCATGGGCTTCAAGTGCGGCATCGTGGGCCTGCCCAACGTCGGCAAGTCCACGCTCTTCAACGCCCTGACACAGACGGCGGCGGCCCAGGCCGCCAACTATCCCTTCTGCACCATCGAGCCCAACATCGGCGACGTGGGCGTGCCCGACCCGCGGCTCGACAAGCTGGCCGCGATCGCCAAGTCGGCCGTGACGACGCCGACGCGCCTCACGTTCGTGGACATCGCCGGCCTCGTGCGCGGCGCCTCCAAGGGCGAGGGGCTCGGCAACCAGTTCCTCGCCCACATCCGCGAGGTCGATGCGGTGGCCTACGTGCTGCGCTGCTTCGAGGACGCCGACGTCACCCACGTGGAGGGCCGCATCGATCCCGTGTCCGACGCCGAGACGGTGGAGACCGAGCTGATGCTGGCCGACCTCGACAGCCTCGAGCGCCGGCGCGAGCCGCTCGTCAAGAAGGCGCAGGTCGGCGACAAGGAGGCCAAGGCTCAGCTCGCCCTGATCGACAAGGCGCTGGAGCTCTTGCGCGCCGGCAAGCCGGCGCGGCTCGCCAGACTGACGCCGGAGGAGGAGCCGGGCTACCGCGCCCTGCAGCTCCTTACCGCCAAGCCGGTCGTCTACGTGTGCAACGTCGATGAGGCCTCGGCGGCGACCGGCAACGCCATGTCGCGCCGGGTGGAGGAGAAGGCGCGCGCGGAGGGCGCCGGCTGCGTCGTCATCTCGGCCAAGATCGAGGCGGAGCTGGCCGGTCTCGAGCCCGCCGAGCGCGCCGACTACCTCGCGCACCTGGGGCTCGAGGAGCCCGGCCTCAACAAGCTGATCCGCGAGGGTTACCGCGTGCTCGATCTCATCACCTATTTCACCGCGGGCCCGAAGGAGGCGCGCGCCTGGACGGTGCCGGCCGGCACCAAGGCGCCGAAGGCCGCGGGCGTCATCCATACCGACTTCGAGAAGGGCTTCATCCGCGCCGAGACCATCGCCTACGCCGACTACGTGGCGCTGGGCGGTGAG
>DASRDL010000089.1:0-2271 GCA_035652635.1 Hyphomicrobiaceae bacterium
GCAGTTGACGCAGGCCTTGAGGATGGCCTTGAGCCGCTTCTGGCAGATCTTGGAGCCGGTGACGAGCGCCGCCACCTTCTGCTCCTCCTTGGCCTTCCAGTCGATGTAGGCCTCGATGTCGGGATGGTCGATGTCGACCACCACCATCTTGGCTGCACGCCGGGTGGTGCCGCCCGACTTGATGGCGCCGGCGGCGCGGTCGCCGATCTTGAGGAAGCTCATGAGGCCCGACGACTTGCCGCCGCCGGACAGCTTCTCGTTCTCGGCGCGCAGCTTGGAGAAGTTGGAGCCGGTGCCGGAGCCGTACTTGAAAAGGCGCGCCTCGCGCACCCACAGGTCCATGATGCCGTTCTCGTTGACGAGGTCGTCCTCGATCGACTGGATGAAGCAGGCGTGCGGCTGGGGATGCTCGTAGGCGCTGGCCGAGGCCGTCACCTCGCCCGTCGTGTGATCGACGTAGTAGTGGCCCTGGCTCGGTCCATCGATGCCGTAGGCCCAATAGAGGCCGGTGTTGAACCACTGCGGGCTGTTGGGCGCGCCGAGCTGCATGGCCAGCATGTAGCGGTGCTCGTCGAAGAAGGCGCGCGCGTCCTCCTCGGCCGTGAAGTAGCCGCCCTTCCAGCCCCAATAGGTCCAGGTGCCGGCGAGGCGGTCGAACACCTGGCGCGCGTCCGTCTCGCCGATGAGGCGCTCCTGCTGCGGCCGCTCGGCCAGTGCCCGCTCGTCGGCGACCGAGCGCCACAGCCACGACGGCACCTGGCTCTCCTCCACGCGCCGCAGACGCGCCGGCACGCCGGCCTTGCGGAAATACTTCTGCGCGAGGATGTCGGCCGCCACCTGGCTCCAGTGCTCGGGCACGGCGAAGCCGTCGAGCCGGAACACGACCGAGCCGTCGGGGTTCCTGATCTCCGACGTGGCGCGGCGGAAGGGGATCTTCTCGTAAGGTGACCGGCCTGCTGTCGTGAACCGCCGCGCAATCTTCATAGTCTTGCCCCCTCGGACATTGGGGGCGCGGAAATCGGTACAAGGCCGCGCCAGTGTTTGCATGCTTGGAGCGCGGAGACGCCCGACTTGGCCCGCGCGTTATCGTTGCTGACGCGACACACACACATCCGCGCGCTGCGGAGCTCTTCCTCTCCGCCTCGCCAAGCGCCCGACCCTTCTTTCTCGTCTTCGTCCCGGGCAGGCGCGCATCTTTGACAGGAGGACGCCGCAGCCGGTCGGCGGGCGCCCGTTTGAGCAAACTATGACGATTCGGCGGCAGGCGTCTACGACCGCTTGTGGGTGGTAGATCACACCCATACTAAATGTAGTAGGTGAGACAATTCAGTCGATTTGGGTGTGGATGGCGCCCCGGAATTGGCCCAGCATTGCGGGTTTGGCGCCAGCGCCTGCAAAATCGAGCGCAAAATCTCTCTTCAGGATGTGCCCGCGAGATCCCCAGGTCATCGACAGTATGGCGATTCCGGCGTCGGCCGCTGTGACAGTTCTGCCGCGGCGAACAGGCGCCGCGCGGGCGTGGACACGGGCGCCTGCCGGATGCCATAAGGCTTGCCGACAGGCGTGCGGACAAGGCGAGCGATGGGGATAATCAGCGAGATCTTCAGCTGGTGGGGCGGCAACACCTGGTCGAACCGCATCTACACGGCGCTCAGGGGCAAGCTGGTCGGCACCGACGAGGCGGGCAACCGCTACTACGTGCAGAGCCGCGGCGTCGGCCCGCTGGGCGTGCCGCGCCGCTGGGTCATCTACAGGAATTTGGCGGAGGCCTCGCAGGTGCCGCCCGAGTGGCACGGCTGGCTGCACTACATTGTCGACACGCCGCCGACCGAGGAGAGCTACAAGCCGCGGCCCTGGGAGAAGCCGCACCGCATGAACATGACCGGCACGCCCCAGGCCTATCGCCCGCCCGGCAGCATCCTCGCCGAGGGCAAGCGGCCGGCGGCGACAGGCGACTACAAGCCCTGGCAGCCGGGCTGAGCGGCGGCACTCTCCCGTCACGGCCCTGCCACGTTTCTCCGCACAGCTCGCCTGATCTGTCTCGCCGGGGAGCACCACATCCAGGTATGGCGCAGGCTCCGCATCATTTCTGCAAGAGGTGTCCGCGCCGGGCGCTGTTTGCCGGCATCAGCGGTGCGATCGCCATCGCCCTGACACAGCCGGCGGCGGCCCAGCGCATCGAGAACCAGGTCGCCATCTTCGCCGCGCTCGACAAGGTGACGGCCAAGATCTCGCGCCTCGAGGTGCCGCTCAATCAGACCGCCAAGTTCG
>DASRDL010000090.1:0-3685 GCA_035652635.1 Hyphomicrobiaceae bacterium
TGGTGCGGCCGGAGACGTTGCGCGTCACTCGCTAACAGAGTGGGTGCGGAGATGCGCATGGGTCCCGGCCTGTTCCCTCGGCCGCCCTGTCGGGCGACCTCGGCGCCGGGATGACGTGGTGGGGGAGCGGGGTGCGCAGCCACGTGCCCGGCCTGCGCCGGGATGACGAGGGGGAGCGGTGTGCGCTTTCAGCCGCGCCCTCATGCGGCCGGCTGCGGCTTGGCTCTGGGCAGGCGGGCGAGCAGGCAGATCGGGATCGAGAGGCCGGCGGCGACGGTGTAGAGCACCCAGGCGTTGGTGTAGCCGATGATCGCCGCCTGGCGCGCGATCTCCCCCGACAGCTTGGCGAGCCCCGGCGCGGCATCGATCGTCCAGGCGCCCATGGCCCACGGCATCTCCAGCACGCGGTTGTAGGGGGACACGTGCTCCACCATGCGCGCGTAGTTGGCGGCCTGCGTGCGCACGATCTCGGCCACGGCGATGGAGATGAACAGGCTCGAGCCGAAGTTGCGCAACAGGTGGAACATCGACATGGCCTCGGCACGGAATTCGGCCGGCAGAGTCCAGAATGTGATGACGGTGAGGGGCACCCACGACACGCCTATGGAGAGGCCCTGCAGCATGTTGCACAGGATCAGCGTCGAGTGGCCGACGTTGAGGTCGAAGCTCATCAGCCACAGGCCGGTCGTCACCTGGATGGCGGCACCGATCGACAGACTGACGCGCGGGTCGAGGCGGGCCATGGGCATGGCCAGGAAGAAGCCGGCAGCCGAGCCCAGCCCGCGCGCGCCGACGATCTCGCCGATCGCCGACTCGGGGTATCCGGCGTGCTGCTGCAGCAGCGGCGGTAGCAGCACGATGAGCGCGAAGTTGAGCATGCCGAACAGCGTCACCAGCAGCAGGCCCAGCGCGTAGTTGCGGTCGGTCAGCAGCTTGAGGCGCACGAACGGGCGCTCGATCGTGAGGCTGTGCATGCAGAACACGTAGATCATCAGCGCGCCGATGAAGGTGGCGGCCACGATCTCGCCGCTGTCGAACCAGTCGAGCCGCTGCCCGCGCGAGAACACGAGCTGGCCGGCGGCGATGCCGGCCGACAGGCTGACGAAACCCAGCCAGTCGAGCCGGGCGGCGTGCCTGGGCTCGCTGTGCGGCAGGGTGGCCCAGGCGCCGGCGACGGCGGCAATGGCGACCGGCACCAGCATCCAGAATCCCCAGCGCCAGCCGAGCTCCTCGGCGATCTGGCCGGCGAACATCGGCCCGAGCGACGGCCCCACCATGTTCGACATGCCGAAGATCGACATGACGATGGCGTGCTGGCTGCGCGGCGAGGTGTCGAGCAGCAGGGTCTGGCCCAGCGGCACCAGCGGCGCGCCGGCCGCGCCCTGCACGATGCGCCAGAAGATCAGCTCCTCGAGCGAGTTGGAGGCGCCGCACATGAAGGTCGACACGGCGAACAGCAGCGCCGACCAGATCATGGTCAGGCGGGCGCCGAAGCGGTCGGCCAGCCAGCCGGTGGCGGGCGTGGCCACCGCGGTCGCGACGATGTTGAAGGTCATCACCCACGACACCTCGTCCTGGGTCGCCGACAGGGCGCCCTGCAGCTGCGGCAGGAGCGTGGAGGAGATCAGCACCGAGCCCGCGTAGATGCCGGTGCTCATCACGATGGTGAGCAGGACCAGGATGCGCTGGGTCAGGGTGAGCTTGTAGACGGCATCGTCGTTCATGGCGTTCATGGCGCTGGTCCGGACGAGGCTGGGCTCGGCGGCCGGGCCCGCCGATGCGCGGTGCGCATGCGAGACCTGCGCGCACCAACGGCCATGCAAGAGACGGGCCCTTGACAGGCTCGGCAGAACGCATAGTAACCTAGGTTACTATCAGATTCTAGATTGGCCGCCCGCCCAAGACCGGCCGCGCGGCCGGGATTCGGCGATGTCGCCCGACGACGAGCACTACATCGGCTACGCCATCACCGACGTGGGCCGGCTGATGCGTACGGTGTTCGAGCGGCGCGTGCGCTCATTCGGCCTCACCAGGTCGCAGTGGATGGTGATCGCGCGCGTCTATCGTTGGCCGGGCTTGAGCCAATCGGCCGTGGCCGACCTGCTCGAGATCGAGAAGGCGCCGGCCGGCCGGCTGATCGAGCGCATGGAGGCCAAGGGCTGGCTCGAGCGGCGCGGCGATGCCAACGACCGGCGCATCAACCGGCTGCATCTGACGGCCGAGGGCGAGCGGCTGCACGCCGCCATCTGGCCCATCGCCGAGGCCACCGTCGACACGGCGCTGGCCGTGCTCACCGACGCCGAGCAGCGCCAGCTGACGAGGCTCATGGCCCGCGTGAAGGCGAGACTGGTGGCGCTCGCCGACCGCGATCCGTCGGTCGCAGGCGGCGATGCGGCGCCCGACAACGAGGACGACGAGGAGCGGGAGGCCCACGCGCTGTGAGCACGTTGGGGGGCAATACCATGCTGAGGCGCCTTCTCCTCATCGCCGTGCCGGCCGCGGCGATCATGGCGGCCCTGCTGTTCTGGCTATGGGGCGGGCGCTACGTCACCACCGAGAACGCCTACGTCAAGGCCGACATCGCCCAGATCTCCGCCGAGATCGCCGGGCGCGTGGGAGAGATGCACATCCGCGATCATGCCGAGGTGAAGGGCGGAGACGTGCTGGTCACCATCGATCCGGAGCCCTTCCGCGTGGCGCTGGCCAAGGCCGAGGCCGAGCTCGACGCCACACGCAGCCAGGTGCGCACCTTGATTGCGACCTGGCACGAGGCCAAGAGCGAGCTGCAGGAGGCGGAGAGCAAGGTCAACTACTGGAACGTGCAGCTCGAACGCCAGAAGACGCTGGCCGGCCGCGGCATCGTCGCGTCGAGCAAGTTCGAGGAGGTGGAGAGCAACGCCATCGCTGCGATCGACCATGTGGCAGTGATGCGCCGCAAGGTGGAGCGCGTCGCCGCCCAGCTCGCCGGCAATCCGGGCCAGCCGGTCGACGATCACCCGATGGTGCGCGAGAAGCTGGCCGAGCGCGAGCGCGCCGCCCTCGATCTCGCCCGTACCATCATTCGCGCCCCCTTTGACGGCACGGTCGTCAATGTGCGCCTGCAGAAGGGCGACCCCGTCAAGGCGGCCACGCCCCTGTTCTCGCTCGTCGCCGACCGCCGGCCGTGGGTGGAGGCCAACTTCAAAGAGACCGAGCTCACCTACGTGCGGAAGGGCCTGCCGGCCACCGTGGTGCTCGACATCCATCCCGACGTGGTGTGGCAGGCGGAGGTGGAGAGCATCAGCCCGGCGACGGGCGCCGAGTTCGCCCTGCTGCCGCCGCAGAACGCCACCGGCAACTGGGTGAAGGTGGTGCAGCGCCTGCCCGTGCGCCTGCGTCTGCTGCCGCAGCCCGGCGAGCCGGTGCTGCGCGCCGGCATGACTGCCACCGTCCGCATCGACACCGGCCGCGAGCGGCACCTGAGCAACCTGTTCGGCGGCTGGACCGCCTCCGCCACCGCCACCGCGCAGAAATAGCCGCGCCTCCCCCGTCGTCATCCCGGCGCAGGCCGGGCACGTGGCGGCGCACCCCGCTCCCCCACCACGTCATCCCGGCGCCGAGGTCGCCCGACAGGGCGGCCGAGGGAACAGGCCGGGACCCATGCGCATCTCCGCACCCACTCTGTTAGCGAGTGACGTGCAACGTC
>DASRDL010000091.1:0-12404 GCA_035652635.1 Hyphomicrobiaceae bacterium
CGGCATGCCCGCGGGATACCCTGCTGTTGCGCGGGGAGAGGGGGGAGTGGCATGCTGGGCGTGCGTCCGTGGCGCGTGCGGCCGTAGGGCTCGGGCGCCGACCTGAGAGGCCGGACACGGGCAGCTAGGGCAGCCCTTGCACCATGCACGTGGTGACGATGATAGCCGGCGGTCTGGTAGCGCTCGGGGTGTTCATCCTGGCGGCCGTGCTGCTCGGCCGCACCATGGCGGACGGCGCACGCGTATTCATCTGGCCTTGGCTGGCCGTGTCGATCGTCGACATGCTGGTCGGGGTCTACTGGGCGGGCTACCCCTACAGCGTCGAAGTTCCGGTGCTGGTCCTCGTGTTCGGCGTGCCGGCGATTGCGGCGTGGCTCTTGGCGCGCCGCTTCCGGACGACTGCGGCCTGATCGCCCGGCGCCGATGGCCTTGAATTCACTTCTCCTTGCGCACACCCTTGAACGGCTTGCGGTCGGCCTTCACGTCCATGAACTTGCCGGTCTTGTCGTCGCGCTTGGTCCACGTGCCGGTGACGGGGTTCTTGATCTGCGAGCGTGCCTTGACAGCGCCCTTGCGCTGGTTGTCGCCGGGGGTCTTGTTCTTGGCCATGGATAGCAACCTCCATCGGGTGGAACTGGGCGCTTGCTAGCCCGATTCGCCAGCACACATCATTTCAATCCGCCTCGTCGACGTGGAAGCGATGCAGGATGCGGTGCACGATCGGTGCCAGGATGATGCCGCTGGCGAGCACGATGACGAGACCCGAATAGAGAGCGTAGCAGCCGGCGAAGACCTTGCCGGCGTCCGTCTTGAGCTGGTCGGCGGGGCCCATGCCGGAAAGGATCATGGCCGCGTTGAGGAAGGCGTCGAGCCAGCTCATCCCCTCGAAGTGGGCGTAGCCCCACATGCCCGCGCCCAGGGAGCCGCCGATCAACAGGCAGGCGATCAGGAAGCTCACCACCAGCCGCAGCGCGTAGCGCTGCATCGACGCCAGCGGCTGGTGCCTCGACTCGTAGTCGAGCAGGTCTTGATCGCGCAGGTCTTGTGGCATGGTGCTGGGCCTCCCGTGCAGCGCAGGGCTGTCGCCGGACCATGCGCGACGGCGCCGCACCGGGCAATGCGGCGCATTCCCGTCCTCAGCGCGCGGCGAGCGTAGAGGCGAGCACGCCTAGAGCCTGCGCGAAGGCCGCAAGGTCGGTGAGTTCCGCGCCCGGCGCCACCCCGCTTCGCACGACGCTTCCGCCGCTGGCGAGGATCGCCGCCTCGATCATCAGGTTCTCGGCGAGACCGAAATCCTCGACCGCGACGTCCGGCCTGTCGCCGTCCATCGGCGCCGGTCCGCGCGACCGGTAGGCCCGCGCCCGCTCGGCATAGGCTGCAGTGACGTTGGTGTAGCCTGCGAGCGGCCGGCCGAGCGCGCGCATGAAGCCCACCTCGAAGGCTGTGCCGGAGTCCATGGAGACGCCCCGGAACGGCGTGAGGTTGGCGAGGAGCGCGTCGCACGTGCGCATGAGCCCCTCGTTGGCGGCCGAGATGCGCCGCGCCTGCTCGCCCGGGGGCAGGCCGGTCAGATCGAGCTGCGCATCGAGCGGGAACACGCCTTCCAGGCCCGCCGCAGCCGCGAGCCGGCACTTCTCGGCGCCCACCGCCAGTGCGTCGGGCAGGAACACCTCGGGGCCTGCGAGATAGATGCGGGGGCGGGCAGAAGACACGGTTCGTCGCGACCTCCTCGTGGCCTTTGCCAGTTTCTCGCACGTCGGCGGCCGAAGCGGGAGCCGCCGCGCGCGAAAAGCAACCGCGGCTACCCCCGCGGGCGCACGTCGCGCACTGGCGCGTAAATGGCTATGGCCAGCAGCGCGGCTGCAGCGAGGGCGGCAAACCCGGCGCGGTAGGCCTGCTCGGGCGGTGCCGCCGAGCCGTGCGCGAAGGCGCCGATGATCCAGCCGAACACGAGCTGCATGAAGGCGACTGCGGCCATGATGCCCATGTTGGTGAGCGAGATGCCGCGGCCGACGAGATGGGGCGCAACGAGCCCGCGGGTGTGGGCATGCGCCACGGCCGGGAAGGCGCCCGAAAGCCCGATCAGGCAGAACAGCACCACCACGAGCGTGAGCGGCGGACGCTCGATCAGGGCGAGCATCGCCGTAGCCAGGAAGATGACGCAGCTGCCGGCCAGGATCATGCCCTTGAGTGTATTGAGGCGGCGGGCGATCTGGCCGTGCAGGAAATGCCCGACGATGGCGCTCGCCGCCATGGCGAGCAGCACGTTGCCGCGGCCGATGTCGTCGAGGGCGTGCACGTCCTGGAGATAGGGTGCGCCCCAGACCCCGGCGATGGTGCCGGCGCTCGACATGGGCAGCCCGGCGACGAGCAGTCGGCGCATGCCGGGCTGCCGCAGTGCCTCCAGAACCCCCGCCACTGCGGTAACAAACCCCTGCGGCCTCACCGGAGGCGGGGTCCTGTCGGGCGGTGCGTCGCGCAGCAGCGCCGCCACCGCCAACGTCAGAAGGGCGACGAAGGCCGTGAAGAGCCAGTAGCTCTCGCGCCAGCCGATAGCCGCGATGAGCATGGCGAAGGGGGTCGTCGCGCACAGCGCTCCGAGGGAGGAGAAGCTGTTGAGGGCGCCTACCTGGGTCACCACCCGGTCGCTCTCGAGCCAGTGGGCGAGGACGTAGAAGGCGCCGGTGAAGATCCCGGCGCAGCCGAAGCCCATCAGCAGGCGGGCCAGCGTCAGGGTGGAGGCCGAGGTGCCGACGGCGAACAGGGCCGTGCCGATGGCGGTGAAGAGCAGCAGGGCGGCGATGGTGCGGCGCGACCCGAAGCGGTCGAGCAGGATGCCCGTCGGCACCTGCATGGCGGCGTAGGCGAAGAAATAGGCGCTGGCGACCGTCGACAGGGCGGCCGGCTCGAGGGCGAGCTCGCGCGCGAGGTCGGGCGTCATCACGCCGAAGTTGGAGCGCAGGAACAGGTTGGTGAAGCCGAGGCTGTAGAGGATGACGAGGATCGGCGCGATGGCCGTGAAGCGGAGGGCACCCATGGCTCGCTTGATGGCGCACCCGGACCTGTGACGCAATCCCAAGTCAGGCCGGTGCTGCCGCGACCTCCGGTGTGCGCGGCCGCAGCCGCAAGAGCAGGAACAGGGCGATGGCGATGTTGAGGAGGTTCCAAAGCAAGCCGTTGGCGAAGGCCTGCCAGTAGGAGCCGGTGAGGTCGAAGATCGCCCCCGACATCCACCCCCCGAGCGCCATGCCGAGGATGGTTGCCATGATGACGAGCCCCACCAGTGCGCCGGCCTGGCGCGGCGGGAAGTACTCGCGCACCACGATGGCATACATCGGCACGATGCCGCCCTGGAACAGACCGAAGAGGGCGGAAATGATGTAGAGCGGCGCGAGGCCGTCGAACAGCAGATAGAGCCCGAGCGCCGCCGCCTGCATCACGGAGCCGACGAGCAGGGTGGCAAGTCCGCCGATGCGGTCGGCGACGAAGCCGGACGCGATGCGCGAGATCACGCCGAAACCCAGCATGAGCGAGAGCATCTCCGCGCCGCGCGCCGCGCCGTAGCCGAGGTCGCCGCAATAGGCGACGATGTGCACCTGCGGCATCGACATGGCAACGCAGCAGGCAACGCCGGCTACGGCCAGCAGGGCGAACAGAAAGTAGGGGTTGAGACTGCGCGCAGCGCCGCTGGCGTTGCCGTGCGGCACGCCCGCGTCCTCGCCGGTCTGGTGCGTTTCGAGCCGCCTGCGCAGGAGAACCAGCAGCGGCAGCACCAAAGCCATGCAGGCGAGCCCGATAAGCACCTGGTTTTGCCGCCAGCCGACCGTCTCGATCAGCTGCTGGACGATGGGAGGCCATATCGCCCCGCCGAAATAGTTGCCGGAAGCGCACACGGCGACCGCGATGCCGCGCCGGCGCGTGAACCAGTGCGAGATGTCGGCGATGAGCGGGGCGAACGATCCCGAACTGCCGATGCCGATCGCCAGGTTGGCGATGGCGAACACCATCAGGCTCGGGGCAAGTCCCGAGGCGATGAAGCCGAGCCCCAGCACCAGCGTTGCCCCCGCCAACGGGCCGACGATGCCGAACCGGTCGACCAGCCCGCCGATTCCGACGGCGCCGATGCCGAAACCGATCATGGCCAGCGTATAGGGCAGCGAGGCGTCGGCGCGTGCCACGCCGAAGTCGGCCTGCACCGATGGCAGCGCCACGACATATGCCCACAGCCCGACGCTGCCGACCGTCGAGATCAGCACCGAGGCGGCGAGGCGCGCCCACGCATAGGCCGACTCCACCGAGCCGGCGCCGCTGCCGAAAGTCTGTGCAGGTAGAGCCATGGGCGCGGGACAATCCGGGCTATGGCCGCCCAGGTCAAGCGCGGCCTGCCTTCATGCGCGGCAGCTATGCGCCTGCCGGGGCCGGTGTCGGTCGCCACAGCAGGATGGCTGCGGCAGCGAGGTTGAGGGCTATGCACAGGCCGAGTGCGGCGCCGTACCCGCCGGCCGCATCGCGCACGAGCCCCAACAGGCCCGGCCCGAACGCATAGGTGAACTGGCTGATTCCGGTCGACAGGCCGATCAGCATGCCGAAGGCGGCCGCCTCGAACTCGCGCTGAATGATGAGCGAGGGAAACGTGATGACGTTACCCACCGAGAAGCCGTAGACGGCGCAGGCCGCAAACAGCAGCACGGGATCGGAGGCGAGCGTCATGGCCGCCAGCGCGCCGGCTTGGGTAGCGAGCGAGAGGGCGGCGGCGAGGCGCTGGTCGAGCCGCTGCGATGCGGCCCCGAGCACCAGGCGGCCGACGATGGCCATGCTGGTGGTGATGGCGACGGCGATGCCCGCGGCATAGCGGCCGATCGTCGGCTCGAGGAAGGCGATCTCGTGCACCAGGAAGCCGGCCTGCGAGGTGATGGCAAGAGCGAAAGGGGCCGATACGCTCCAGAAGGCAAGGCTGCCGAGGGCTCGCGCGCGCGTCCAGGATGTCGGCTGCGGGTTGGCAGCATCGGTCGCGGCGTCCGGTTCCTGCGCCTGCCGGCCTGGCTCGCCGCTCCTGCCCAGGATGGTCCAGGCGATAGGGATCATCAGCGCCAGGATGAAGGCGGCGCCGGTCAGCATCGCCGTGGTGAAGCCGGCCGCGCCGGCGAGGAAGACGAGGCCCGGCACGACGACCACGCCGCCGAAGCTGGCGCCGTTGAGGGCGAGGCTGATGGCGAGCCCGCGCCGCGCCGTGAACCAGAGGCCGAGGATGACGTTGATGGCGCCGAGGCTCATGGTCGCCCAGGCGAGGGCCATGACCAGATAGGCGGCGATCAGCTGCCACGGGTCGGTGATGAACGGCAGCACGCCGGCGGAGCCGGCCAGCGCTGCCGCACCCATGATCACGCACACGTGCGCGCCGAAGCGGCGGACCGCATCGTTGATGAAGATCACCAGCGCGGCGCTCGACAGATAGTAGAGCGTGCTGGCGCCGGAGATCAGCGAGGCCGGCCAGCCGGTGCGGCGCTGCAGCTCCACGAGATAGAAGCCGTGCCCGTAGAAGCCGAAGCCCCAGCACAGCGCCGCCATGACGAAGCAGGCGAAGACGACGCGCCAGCCATGATAGGCAAACGACGCTTCGTCCGACGGCCGGTGGGGCGAGGCGAGGGGGGCTGGACGCATCTGGCCTTTCATGGGTCGCGGCCGGTGATGGGCCAAGCGGGAAGAGCATGCCGTGCACCGCAGAACCCTTCAAGGCGGCTCGCGGCCCGTCGGGAAAGCGCTATGCTGCGCGGGGGCCGACGGCCCCGCGGCCATAGCAGTCAAGCGGCACGAGGGAGCACGCCCCATGTCCAAAGCCCGTCTCGATGTCATCGCCGACCGGATCGTCGCGGCCCGCCGGCAGGGTGCGCGCATAGCGCTTCAGCCGGCGGACGCGCCGATGAGCTTCGAGGAGGGCTTCGCCGTCCAGGACAAGGTTGTGGCGGCGCTGGGCGAGCCGCCGGCGGGCTGGAAGGTGATGCAGGTGCCGGACGGTCCTGTCATCTTCGCGCCGATCCTGCGCTCCGGGCTGGTGCCGGCTGGCGGCACGTGGAAGGTGGCAGGCGGCGAGCCGGCCGGCATCGAGCTCGAGATTGCCTTCCGGCTCGGCCGCGACGTACCCGCCGGTGCGACGGAGGACGAGCTGCTGGATGCCGTGGAAGCGGCTCACGTGGTGTTCGAGCTGTGCCAGAGCCGTCTCGCCGAGCCGGCAAAGCAGCCCCGCCACGTCATGCTGGCCGACTGCATCGCCAACGCCGGACTGGTGGTCGGCGACGCCGTTGCCGGCTGGCGCAGCCTGGACTTGCGCAGCCGCCCCGGCCGGCTGCTGGTCGACGGCAAGACGCACGTCGAAGGCAAGAGTGTCGATCCGCTGGCGGCGCTGGCGCTCCTGGAGCCGGCGATGACGGCGCGGGGCAAGCGGCTCCAGGGAGGCCAGATCGTGATCACGGGCAGCCTGATCGGCATGAACTGGCTGACCGGCCGGCACCAGCTGGAGGGTGTCGTCGACGGCTTGGGTAGGGTGGCCGCAAACCTGCAGGCCGCGCCGGGAGCCTGAGGCCGGCGCGGCGCCGGTCGCGCCCGGCAAAAGGGGTGCGATTGATCCAAGTCGATGTTTGCAATGCCGACCTCGCAATCCTGCAGGCGGGCGCCTCGCACCGAGCGACCCTTGGCCTGCGATCGTGGCGCATGAGGACACCTCGCAACGCCCCCCGACACATTCCAGCGCGTCAAGCGCGATGCGCGCTTCCAGGATCTGGTGGCGAAGCGCACGCTTTGCCTGGACTCTTCCGCACCGCCAGGCGACGCCTGTTGTGGCGCGTCGTCAGCAGCAGCGCCTCGAGGATGAAGTCGTCGGCGTCGAGTGCTTTGACGTTGCGGTCGGCTGACGTGCCCGAGGCGGGTGGGACCACGCACCCGATCGCTTCACGGGCGACAGCCGATGTGCCGGTTCGCAGCGACCCGTGCCGGGAGAATCCACAGGTATCTGTGCCGGGAGGACTTGCCCGACACCTTTGTGGTTTGCGTGTCATCGCCGTGCCACAAAGGCGGCAACGGCGGGGTGCGGCCATGATTCTGCCCATTTCCGCCGTTGAACGATGCAGAAGTGTGGGGGCGCGCGATGCTGTTTCGGATCAACCTGACCATCGCATTTCTGGTCGTTATGGCCGCCTCGTCCTGGCTCACCCTGCAGGCGCTGGACTATTTCGACTCACCGAGCACGCGCGTTGCGAGCGGCGGGGGCAGCATTGCCGTCGTCGAGGCGACTTATGGCTTCAACTGCAAGGACTTCCAGGTGCCCCCGCCGGGCACCAACATGGTTCGGGCCGGCAACGCCACGGCTGCCGTCGCCAAGGCATGCGACAACCGGAACGGGACCTGCAGGTACGCCGTCGACGTTGCCGACCTCGGCGACCCGGCGGGCGGCTGCGGCAAGGACTTCCAGGTGAAGTGGCGCTGCGGGCCCGAGGGAACGCGCCTGCACCAGGCACGGCTCGCCCCCGAGGCGCACGGGCGCAGCGTCAGCCTCTCCTGCCCAGCGCGCAGCTGAGACGCGCGGCCTGATTACCCGAGGTCCAGCTAGGCGCGGTCGCCCGAGAAGGGCCAGCTGCCCACACCGCTCGCAGTCACGGTCCCCGAGATCTTGTTGCCGCTCAACGCGCCGCTGAACTCGAGCGTCAGCGGCATCGGGCTCTTGATGTTGGCCTTGAAGCTCAGGCTGTCGCCGCTGATCTTGCCCTCGAATATGTCGGTCGAATTGCCCTCTTCGCCGGTCAGCTTGCCGGCGAGAGTGCCGCCGCTGCTCTGCAGGGCGAGCGTGGACTTGCGCTCGCCGATGGGGGTCTTCATGGACAGTTTCCAGGTGCCGTCTGCGGACATCTGCCAGTCCCTCCCGGTGAAGGCGCGCCGCCGAGGGGCGGGGCGCGCCGGGTCCGGGGCCAGACTGCCCGCAGCCAGCCGCCGGGGCAATCGGTTTCTGCGCCCGCGTCCCTACCGGCCCTTTCACGCCGCAGTGCGCAGCGCGACCGTCGGTGCGCGCGAGAACAGCATGCGCCGCTCGAACATGGTGGAACGGAAGAAGGGATACCTCTGAGGCACGCGCTCGCGCGCCATCTGGAAGTCGAGCGCCATGAGCGAGATCGGCTTGGCCAGCGAGGGGTAGTGGCGCGGATCGCAGATCAGCCGATGTCCGAAGATGCGCCGGTAGAAGGCCTGGTGCTCGGCGCGCACGGTGGCGAGCAGCAGGTTGGCGTGGAAGTGCTCCGAGGCGAGCCAGGCAAGGCGCGTCGTCACGTAGCACAGCTCGGGGTAACGGCGCGAGCAGGCCCGATCGGCGACGAACCTGGTGGGGTCGATGACGACCTTGCCGTTGGCGATGTCGGGCGCGAGCAGGTCGGAGAACACGTTGAGGGCCGGCAGCTCCGGCTGCTGGGGGGTGGCGACATGCAGGCGGATAGAGCTTGCCAGCTCGCCATCGACGTAGACGCCGAAGATCCACGCGTTGCGCGAGTCGTCGAGCGCATCGGCGAACCGCTCCTCGGCATTGGGGGCAATCGCCCCCTCGCGCAGGTAGGCTGCGTAGCGCAGCCGGAAGATGGCCTCGCGCTCCTCGGCCGTTTCCGCCCGCCGGTAATCGACCCGCTCGAGCAACCCCAGCACACGGTCCACAAGCGTTCTGCTCGGCTCCGGCGAGGTCGTCACCGACGTCAACGCAACCATCACGCATTCTCCCTCACGCCGCACGCGAGGGTAAGGTTAACACTCCATTAAGCCGTGTAAACGGTAAAAATAACTGGGAGGCGGGAGATGATCATTATAGTTAATTTACGGTTAACGCGTGGGTCGCGGCGGAACTCCTGCTGCCTGAGCCATGTATTGAGGCCCGAAATGCGTTAATCATTGACTATACACCTGGAGTTTGGCGGTTCGCGCAGACGCAGGGTCGATATCGGTCAGGAGTCAGCGTATATCGCACTTGTTTCATTTTGCGCCAGCGGGAAACCTTTCATTGGCCCTGGTCTCCGCCCATGCCTTCTGCAGCACCGTGCAATTGAACCAAAATTTATCTAGTTGGCTGAAGCTCGGCCTCATGGTGTTCCAGCGAAAGTGGGTCATGGGGCTTTGGCAGAGGCCGACCGCGCGGGCCGGCGGGCAGCGGCTGCCGGCCGAGCTCTACATCTCGCTGGTCGATGCGCTGTTCGAGGACGTGCGCAGCCTCTTCATCGGCGCGCTCGCCGCGTCCATCACGGCCCTCATCACCGCATGGAAGACCGGCGAGCAGGCGATCTATCTCGTCTCGCTGGCCATGGTGGTCGTCACCGGCATGCGGGCCCTCGACGTGCGCGCCTACGCGCAGCGCCGCCCGCAGCTCGCCACCATCGAGGAAGCACGCAAATGGGAGCTGCGCTACGTCAGTGGCGCGGCGGCGCACGTGTCGCTGATGGGCATCTGGTGTCTCCTGGCCTTCGCCAAGACGTCAGACCCGTTCGTGCAGATCTTCGCCTTCTCGATGACGCTCGCCTACATGATCGGCATCTCGGGCCGCAACTTCGCGAGCAGCCTGCTGGTGGCGGCACAGATCGTCTGTGCCGGCATTCCCATGACGCTGGCGCTGTTCATGGTCGGTGGCACCTACTACACCATCTTCGCCTTCGTGCTGGTGCCGTTCTTCGCCGCCTTGAAGTTCATCTCCGACCGGCTGCGCCGCGTGCTGCTCGACGCCGTGATCGCCGGCCGCGACGTGAGCCTGCTCGCCCGGCGGTTCGACACCGCCCTCAACAACATGCCGCACGGCCTGTGCATGTTCGACGCCGACGGCAACGTCGCCGTCTGCAACCGGCGCCTGCACGAGCTTCTGGGTGTACCGGCCGACATCGTCACGCGGCGCGCCACGCCCAATGCCTTCATCGAGGCCTGCGTGGAGGGCGGCGCGCTGTCGGTTGCCGGCGCAGAGCGCCTGCTGCCCGACTTCCAGACCGGTGTGGCAGGGGGGGCGGTCGGCGACGTGATGCTGGAGACCGAGCACGGGCGCACCCTGTCGCTCACTTTCCATCCCATGGCCGACGGCGGCTCCGTGGTGCTGGTCGAGGACATCACCGACCGCAAGCTGGCGGAAGCCAAGATCGATCAGCTGGCGCGCTACGATTCGCTCACCGGCTTGCCCAACCGCGCCTTGTTCCGCGACCTGCTCGATGCCTCGGTCAGCAACCTCAAGGGGCGGGGACCGTTCGCCATCCACTTCATCGATCTCGACGAGTTCAAGCAGGTCAACGACACGCTCGGCCACCCGTGCGGCGACGAGCTGCTGTGCGCCGCCGCCGAGCGGCTGCGCAGCACGGTGCGGGCCTCCGACATCATCGCCCGCTTCGGCGGCGACGAGTTCGTGATACTGCAGCATCCGCTCGGCCATCCCAAGGAGGCCGCGGCTCTGGCGGAGCGACTGGTTGCAGCGCTGATGGAGCCGTTCAAGATCAGCGGCCACGAGGTCGTCATCGGCGCCAGCATCGGCATCGCCCTCGCTCCCAGGGACGGCAGCGACGCCGACCTCCTCCTGAAGAACGCCGACATGGCACTCTACCGCGCCAAGTCCGACGGCCGCCGCGCCTGGCGCTTCTTCGAGCACGGCATGGATGCGGTGGCGCAGGCCCGGCGCAACCTGCAGCTGGACCTGCGCGGCGCGCTGGCGGCGGGCGCCTTCAAGATTCACTACCAGCCGTTGCTCAACCTGCACACCAAACGCATCTCCACCTGCGAAGCGCTGTTGCGCTGGCCGCATCCCCTGCGCGGTGCAATCTCGCCGGCGGAGTTCATCCCGGTGGCCGAGGAGATGGGGCTGATCGTCGACATCGGCGCCTACGTCCTGCGCGAGGCGTGCCTCGAGTGCACCAAATGGCCCGACGATGTGCGCGTCGCCGTCAACATGTCGCCGATCCAGTTCCGCACCGGCAACGTTGCCGACGTCATTCGCGAGGCGCTGGCCGCGGCCAACCTGCCGGCCTCACGCCTCGAGATCGAGATCACCGAGTCAGTGTTCCTGAGCGACACCGAGCTCACGCGCCACTGGCTGCAGGAGCTGCAGGACATGGGGGTGAGGGTGTCGCTCGACGACTTCGGCACCGGCTACTCGAGCCTCGCCTACCTGCACAGCTATCCGCTGAACAAGGTCAAGATCGACCGGTCGTTCCTGCAGGGCGTGGACAAGAGCCAGCGCTCCCTCAACCTGCTTTACGGGGTGGCCCGGCTCAGCGCCGATCTCGGCATGGCCGTGGCCGTCGAGGGCATCGAGACTGCCGGCCAGCTCAGCCTCGTTGCCCGCGAGCGCAACGTCGACGAGGTGCAGGGCTATCTGATCGGCGCGGCCATGCCCGCCGAGGATATCCGCACCTTGCTGCTCTCGCCGGTCGCCGCCATCAGCAAGGTGGCCTGAACGCACGCGCGCCGGCCCCGTCCTCGGCTCGGGCACCGGCGCGAAGGCAGCCTCACTTCCACTGCGGCTGATAGGCCCTCAGGCGCTCGCCCGATTTGCCGTAGACGAGCGACTCGATCTCGCTCCTCTCCACGCCAATATCCTGCAGGGTGCGGTCGTCGAGGCCGCGCAGCAGCGCCACCGTGTTCCTGCGCGCTCTGGCGGCCCGGAAGGCGCTCCACCAGCGCTTCAGCATGTCGCCTGCGCCGCGGCCGTTCGACAGGGCGCCCGAACGGTGGCCGCCTCTCAGTATGGTTGCACTCGATGCCATGGATCTCTCCCGTAGGTTGCACCGCCCCGCCGTGGTCCGGCGGGGAGGGGTCGTTGATGGTTGGGGGCTCAGTGGCGGGCGGTGGCGCCCACGGCGCCGGCAGGCGGCGCCGGCGCCTTGCCCGTGCCCCGAAACAGCGAGGCCAGGATGCGGCGGAGGGCAACGGCCCGCTCGTGATGGGCTCGGCGGATCGCGGCGGCGATCTCTTCGGGGCTCGGTGCCGGGTCTGGCGAGAGGAGGCGACTCATTTGAGTAATCCTCAGCTTTTGTGCTTCCGTTGACCTTTAGATGGGTTGATTTTCCCGACACAACAAACGACAATATCTCGCCCCATGCATGAGATAAGCTAAAATATCAGATGCGCCGTCCCCTGCCCCCCTTGAACGCGCTGCGGGCCTTCGAGGCCACCGCCCGCCATGCCAGCTTCTCCAAGGCGGCTGCCGAGCTCAACGTCACGCCGGCGGCGCTCAGCCACCAGATCAGGGGCCTCGAAGACCTGCTCGGCCTCAAGCTGTTCCACCGCCGGGCGCGTGCGATCGAGCTGACCGAGGCGGCGCGCATCCTCTATCCCGGCATCCGCACCGGCTTCGAGAGCTTGCGCACCGCCGTCGAGCTGCTCGACCGCGGCCGGCAGGACCGTGTGCTGGT
>DASRDL010000092.1:0-6523 GCA_035652635.1 Hyphomicrobiaceae bacterium
CAGATGCGCGCCCCCTCGGTGCCCAACGACGCCGCCCGCGAGGAGCGCGTGCGCATGACGCGGCTGCGGCAGACCATCGCCCGCCGCCTCAAGGATGCGCAGAACACGGCCGCCATGCTGACCACGTTCAACGACGTGGACATGAGCGCGATCATGAAGCTGCGCGCCGAGTACAAGGACCTGTTCGAGAAGCGCCACGGCGTGCGGCTGGGCTTCATGGGCTTCTTCGTGAAGGCCTCGATCCAGGCGCTGAAGGAGGTGCCGGCAGTCAACGCCGAGATCGACGGCACGGACATCATCTACAAGAACTACTACCACATCGGCGTCGCCGTCAGCACCGACAAGGGGCTGGTGGTGCCGGTGGTGCGCGAGGCCGACCGCATGTCGCTGGCCGAGATCGAGATGGCCATCGTCGACTTCGGCAAACGCGCGCGCGAAGGCCGCCTGTCGATCGAGGAGATGCAGGGCGGCACCTTCTCCATCACCAACGGCGGCGTGTTCGGCTCGCTCTTGTCGACGCCGATTCTCAACGCGCCGCAGTCGGGCATCCTCGGCATGCACAGGATCGAGGAGCGCCCGGTCATCCGCGACGGTCAGATCGTGGCGCGGCCGATGATGAACCTGGCGCTCAGCTACGACCACCGCATCGTCGACGGCCGCGAGGCCGTGACCTTCCTGGTGCGCGTCAAGGAGTACCTGGAGGACCCGCGCCGGTTCCTGCTGGAGCTTTGACGGGCCGCCCCGGAATTGGCGCGCCGCTTGCCCTCATGCGGCCGGCGGCAGGCGCAGGATGGCCAATGCCATGGCCTGGGCGCGCGGCACCATGGTTTCGACCTCGAGGTACTCCTCCGCCGTGTGGGCGTTGCCGCCGACGGGGCCGAGGCCGCACAGCGTCGGGCAGCCGACGGCAGCGGTGAATCCGGAATCGGCGCAGCCGCCCGAGAACTCGCCCGCCACCTTCAGGCCGGCGTCGGCGGCGGCCGCCTGGTAGGTGGCGAACAGCTCGTCGGCCTGCGCCGTCGCCGTCACGGGCAGGAACTCGCCCTTGATCTCGAGCCGCGCCGTGGTGCCGGCGACGGTCGCGCGGTCGATGATGGCCTGCAGGGCGGCGAGCGCAGGCCCGCGCTGCTCGGGGCGCACGTAGCGCAGGTCGATCTGGCCCTCGGCGGACGGCGCCGTGGTGTTGACCGACTGCCCGCCCTTGACGAGGCCGACGTTGACGGTGATGCCCTGCTTCAGATCGGTCAGGGCATGCATGGCCACGATCTTGTGCGCCAGCTCGCCGATGGCGCTGATGCCCTTCTCGAAGTTGCCGCCCGAGTGCGCCGCTCTGCCCGTCACCTCGAAGGCCATGAACACGCCGCCCTTACGGCTCGTCACGATGTTGCCGGTGGGCCTGCCCGGCTCGGAGTTGAGCACGCAGCGCGCCGCGCGGCCGACACGCTCGATGATCGGCCGCGACGAGGGCGAGGCGATCTCCTCGTCCGAGGTGATGAGGCCGGCGAGCGGCGCCGGCGCGCCGCCGAAGCGCTTGAAGGCCGCCAGCACGAACGCGTTCATGACGAGGCCGGCCTTCATGTCCGACACGCCGGGGCCATAGGCGCGGCCGCCCTCGATGCGGAACGGCCGGCGCGCCACCTCGCCCTTGGGGAATACCGTGTCGCGGTGGCCCATCAGCACGATCGGCCGCTCGTTCGACGGCTTGTCGTCGAGGCGGATGTGGATGGCGTTGCCGAAGCGCTCATGCGGCTCGATGGTGGTGGGCAGGCCCTGCTCCTCGAAGAAGCGCACGAAGCGGGCGCCCACGGCGTCGACGCCGGCCTTGTCGTAGCTGCCGCTGTCGATGTTCACCACCTCGGCCAGCAACGCCAGCATCGCCTCCTTCTGCGAGGCGAGCCAGCCGGTGATGGCGGTTTCCTGCGGCGCGAGCTTGGGCATGGCGGATCCTTCAGCGGTTTTCGGATGCTCCCGGCAGGTCATCCCGGCGAAGGCCGGGACCCATGCACGTTTCGGCGAGCGCTCGGCTGGGTGTGCTGGGTGCCGGCCTCCGCCGGCATGACGCTATCCATCGATTGATCCCGGAGGACCATCACTCGACCCCGAGAGCGCCGCGAAACCGGTGCGCGATGACGGCGCCGTCCTTCTCCGGCAGCGCCCAGGGGTCCTCGGTGATGGCGATCTTGGCCACGCCCAGCACCGGGCCCGGCGCCTCGAACAGCAGCCGGGCGAGCTCGGCGGCGGCGCCCTGCTCGGTGACGGTCATGGTGGCGCGGAAGCCCATGGCGACGGCAACGGCGGCAATGTCGGCACGCGTCGAGGTGAGGCCGCGCTGGCGCCCGGTCTCCCCGAAGCGCTCGTTGTCGAGCACGAGCACGCCGAGGTTCGGCGGCGCCTGGTCGCCGACCACCGCGAGAGAGCCGATGCCCATCATCATCTCGCCGTCGCCGGTGACGGCCACCACCCTGCGCGCGGGCTGCGCCAGGGCGAGGCCCAGCGCGGTCGGCACGGCTAGCCCCATGCCGCCCCAGGAGTAGAGGTAGTCGGGGCTGTCGCCGGCGGCGAAGCAATCCCAGGTGGGGCTGCCGAGACCGCACACGATCAGCGACCCCCGGCGGCGGCTGAGCAGGTCGGCGACGAACGGGCGGCGCGCGATCTTGTTCGGCTTGGTGCTCATTGCGGGGCGCTCACTTCTGTCCGAACCCCTTGGCGCCGATGATGCGCTGACTCACCAGCACGGCGGCGCTCATCCAGCCGTTGAAGGCGAGGTCGGCGGCGGCGGCGAACGTCTCGCCCACCTCCTCGGCTCTGTCGACGGGGAAGCACTTGACGCCCATGGCTTCCAGCGTGGGCCGCACCGCCTGTCCCATCGGCACCTGCCAGGGGTTGAACTCGCCCCACTGGCCGCGCATCGTCACCAGCATCAGGCAGGGAGCCCGGTAGGCGAGGGGCAGCCCCAGCGCATTGATGCAGTTGCCGACGCCGGAGGACTGCATGGCGATCATGGCGCGCACTCCGCCGAGCCAGCAGCCGGTGGCGATGCCGATGCCTTCTTCCTCGGTCGTAAGGGTGACGAGGCGCATGCCCGGCTCCCTCTCGACGCGCTGCAGAAGGCGCGTGAGGCCGCCGTCGGGAATGGTGCAGACGGCCGTGATGCTCCTCGCCTTCATGGCGGCGAAGACATCGTCGGTCCAGTCGTGGGCAATGGCAGCTTTGGGCACGCGCTACTCGTTGGTCGACTGCCGGGATCGACGGCCCGGCTCAGGCCGTGCGCGCGAGACGCTCGACCGGCTGCAGGTGACCGAGCTCGCGCACGCGGGCGGCGAAAGTGGCCTGCAGGGGCTCGTCGATGTCAAGTACGCTTTTTGTGACCACCTCGCCGTAGGGCGCGGGGAAGATGAACTTGTCGAAGCCTTCGGCGCCCTCGATGTAGTCGAACAGCCGGCCCTTGCGCTCGTTGATGTAGAACACGGTGAGCTTGCCGACCGTGTCCTTGTAGTCGATGCGGTCGATTGCCGAGAACAGCGCCTCCTCCCGCACGAGGTAGGCCAGACGCCGGCGGACGTAGCCGACGAGCGCCAGCTCGTGCTCGCTCGTGATGATGCGCTGGCCGATCTGGTGCAGGTTGAGCGAGGTGCTCTTGCCGTCGGGATCGCTGCGCAGCCTCTGCACCGCCGGCAGCACCAGCGCCTCCTCGAAGGCAACCTTGATGAGGGGGCCATAGTAGCGGTCGATGGCGTTCTTCTTCACCTGCTTCAATCCGACGCGCTGCAGGAAGAAGCGGCAGAACTCCTCCGACGGCGAGGTGGTCTCCTCCAGCAGCGAGGTGCGCAGCCGCTTCTTGACCATGCGCACGTGCGCCATCTCTGCCACCGTTTCCGGATCGAAGCTGGGCTTCGTCACGTGGATCAGGGCGTCGAGCACCTCGTCGGAGACGCCGTTGCGCCACACGCTCTCCAGGTCGATGGTGAGAAAGGGGTCGTCGTCCATGCGGTTGGGCTCGGCCGAGTCGACGAAGAACTCGAACACGATGCCGTTGGTGAGGATGCCGAGCTTGACGGTGGGAATGGCGTTGTAATAGCCGCGCAACTCCTCGCGGGCGTCGGCCAGGTCGCTGCTGACCTTCTTGCACTCGATGGCGATGACGGGCTGCCCGTCGCGCAGCACGGCGAGGTCGACCTTGTTGGCCTGGTTGGGGTCGACGGAGTACTGCGGGTAGACCTCGTAGGGGTTGGAGTAGTCGTAGCCGAACAAGCCCAGGACCGGCAGCACGAGATAGAGCTTGGTGCTCTCCTCGTTGCCGCACGCGCTCATCAGGCCCACGGACCGCTTTGCAATTGCGCAAAGACCGGCCCGCAACTCGTTGTGAGCGTTCATCGCCGCATTCCCCTGCCATTGACGCCGCTGGGCGCCCGAATCGAATTCTCAGCCCTTAATCAGAGCATGGTTCAACATACAATCGAAGCGGTGAACGGCGATCAGCGGTGGAAGAGTTGCAAGGGCGATGTTGGGTGTTGCCGTCGCGTGCGGGCCTCAGCCCGCGAGCTTCTCGATCTCCTCGAGGATGGCCTTGCCCATCTCGGTGGTGCCGACCTTGCGCATGTTGGGCTGCATGATGTCGCCTGTGCGCAGGCCCCGCTCGAGCGCTCCGGCGATGGCGCGGTCGATCAGGTCGGCCTCCTTGGCGAGCCCGTAGGAGTAACGCAGCGCCATGCCGTAGCTCGCGATCGCCGCGATCGGGTTGGCGAGCCCTTTGCCGGCGATGTCGGGCGCCGAGCCGTGCACCGGCTCGTAGAGCGCCTTGCGCTTGCCGGTCTTGGCGTCGGGCGCGCCGAGCGAGGCCGACGGCAGCATGCCGATGGAGCCCGTCAGCATGGCCGCCTCGTCGGACAGCATGTCGCCGAACAGGTTGTCGGTGACGATGACGTCGAACTGCTTGGGATTGCGCACGAGCTGCATGGCGCAGGCATCGGCCAGGATATGGTTGAGCTCCACGTCCTTGGCCTCCTTGGCGTGCACGGCGGTGACCACCTCGTTCCACAACACACCCGTCTTCATGACGTTGCGCTTCTCGGCCGAGTGCACCTTGTTCCTGCGCTTGCGGGCAAGGTCGAAGGCGACGCGGGCGATGCGCTCGATCTCGTGGGTGGTGTACACGGTGGTGTCGACCGCGCGCTTCTCGCCGTTTTCGAGTGTCACGATCTCCTTGGGCTCGCCGAAATAGGTGCCGCCTGTCAGCTCGCGCAGGATGAGAATGTCGAGGCCCTCGACGTGCTCGCGCCTGAGCGAGGAGGCCTCCGCCAGCGCCGGATAGCAGATGGCGGGACGCAGGTTGGCGAACAGGTCGAGCTCCTTCCTGAGCCGCAGCAGCCCGGCCTCGGGACGGATGGCGTAGGGCACCTTGTCCCACTTCGGCCCGCCCACCGCGCCGAAGACGATTGCCTCGGCCTTGCCCGCCTTGGCGAGCGCCTCGTCGGTGAGCGGCGTGCCGTGCCTGTCGATGGAGGCGCCGCCGACCAGCGCCGTCTCGGTCTCGAACTTGGCCCGCCCCTTGCGGTTGAAGAAGGCCACGATGCGCTCCACCTCGGCCATCACCTCCGGTCCGATGCCGTCGCCGGGAAGCAGCAGAAGCGAGTGCGTGGTCATCGGCGTTTCCTCTTGGAGCGCAACGCGAAAGGTCGGGGCATTGCTAGCTTGCGCATGGGGTTGGTGCAAGTAGGGTGCAACAGGCGAAGCCCTATCGCACCGATGCACTGCAGCCCGGTGCAATTCGGCTTCGCCTCTTGCACCCTGCGCCCCGGCGCCTCAGACTCGCGGCAGGGACGCCGCTGCTTGGGGGGGACGAGCCATGTGGCTGCAGGGGCAGAGCCTGATCGGGCTCGTCGTCATTCCGTTGCTTACCTGGGCGCTGTCGGAGCGACGCGGCGCCGTCGCGCCGGCGCGGCTTGCCCGCATCCTCGTTGCCGGCATAGGGCTGCAGGTGGCGGTCGCCGGCGTGATGCTCAACGTGCCGGCCTCGCGCGCCGCGTTCGACTGGGCCGCGAGCCTCGTCGCTGCCCTGCAGGCGGCGACCGGCACCGGCATGCGACTGGTGTTCGGCTATCTGGCGGGAGGGCCGGCACCGTTCGACGTCGTGCGGCCGGAGACCGGCTTCATCCTGGCCTTCCAGGCGCTGCCGCTCATCCTCGTCATCAGCGCGCTGTCGAAGCTTCTCTACTACTGGGGCGTGCTGCAGAGGGTGGTGGCCGCCATCGGCTGGGTGCTGCAGCGCTCGCTCGGCGTCAGCGGGCCGGTCGGCACCTCGGCGGCGGCCAACGTGTTCGTCGGCATGGTGGAGGCGCCGCTGCTGGTGCGGCCCTATCTCGCAGCCATGAGCCGGGCGGGACTGTTCGCCACCATGACGGTGGGCATGGCCGGGGTCGCCGGCACGGTGCTGGCGCTCTATGCCACCATCCTGGAGCCGGTGCTGCCGGGCGCGGCCGGCCATCTGATCGTCGCCTCCGTCATCAGCGTGCCGGCGGGCCTC
>DASRDL010000093.1:0-3777 GCA_035652635.1 Hyphomicrobiaceae bacterium
ACGGCGCGCGAGGGCGACAAGCTCTACGGCCGCGGCACGGCCGACAACAAGGGCCAGCACACCATCAACATGGCGGCGCTGGAGGCCGTACGCGCCGAGCGCGACGGCAGGCTCGGCTTCAATGCCAAGTTCATCATCGAGACGGGCGAGGAGGCGGGCTCCAAGGGCCTGGCCGAGCTGGTCGCCGCCAACAAGGCCGACTTCGCCGCCGACGTGCTCATCGCCTCCGACGGACCGCGCGTGAAGCCGGAGCGGCCGACGATGACGCTCGGCTGCCGCGGCGCGCTCAACTTCGACCTCGTCTGCGACCTGCGCGAGGGCGGCCATCACTCGGGCAACTGGGGAGGGCTCATCGCCAACCCCGGCATCATCCTGGCGCATGCGCTGGCCTCCATCGTGGGCCCCAAAGGCGAGCTCCTGGTGCCGGCGCTGGCGGCACCCCCCATGAGCCGGGCGGTGAAGGAGTGTCTCGCCGACGTGGAGGTCGACGGCGGCGAGGAGGGGCCGGAGGTCGACACGTGGTGGGGGGAGCCCGGCCTGACGCCTGCCGAGCGTGTCTACGGCGCCAACGTCTTCAACATCCTGGCCTTCACGACGGGCACGCCCGGCCGTCCGGTCAACGCCATACCGCCCAAGGCGGTCGCCAACTGCCAGCTGCGCTTCGTTGCCGGCACCGACGTTGCGGGCATCGCGCCGGCGCTGCAGCGCCACCTCGACGCGCACGGGCTCGGCCTCGTCAAGGTGCTGCCGCCGCCGGCCGTGAACGACGGACTGTTCTCCGCCAGCCGTACGGAGCCCGATCATCCCTGGTCGCAGTTCGTGGCCGCCTCCCTGCAGCGCTCGGCCAACGCCAAGCCGGCAATGCTGCCGCAGTCGGGCGGATCGATCTGCAACGGCATCTTCACCGACATCCTGGGCATGCCGACGATCTGGATCCCGCATTCCTATCCGTCCTGCTCGCAGCATGCACCGGACGAGCACATCTTGTTGCCGCTGACGCGCTCGGCCATCGCCCTGATGGCGGGCCTCTACTGGGACATCGCGGAGGGCAAGCCGCCCGCCAGGACGCCCTGACGCCGGCAGCCGGGCGACCGGCCTCGTCCCGCGGACACGGGCAAGTGAGAGCGTTGTTGTTCCTGCCGAAACAGCCGCGCATGGTCGCTCTCGACTAGCTTCCTGGCAGCCGGGTGGCCTGCCTTGTGCTGGGCAGCGACCCGGTCCATAAGGTGAGGCTCAATCAAGCGCGCTGCCATGGTGGCCGACGTCGGTCCGGCCGGGGGCCCGGGAGGTGGGACGGTGTACAGAACGATTGCAATCGGTGCCGGTCTTCTCTCGCTGTGCCTGGTGGGCTTCATCATGGCCGTGATGATCACCGGCAACAATCCGATCCAGATCGGCGGCGGCTCGACGCCGCGGGCCGAGCCCTCCACCAGCCCGAGCCAGCAATGGGTAGCGGCGGCGCCCGGCCGCGTCGAACCGCGCTCAGGCCTCATTCGCCTGAGCACGCAGATCGCCGGCCTGGTCGAGGCCGTGCCCGTCCAGCTCAACGACAAGGTCACGGAGGGCGAGGTTCTGATCCGCCTCGACGACAAGGACGCCCGCGCGCGCCTGTCCGCAGCCGAGGCGCAGGCCGCCACCAGCAAGAAGGAACGTGATGCTCAGCCGATCCCGGCCGGCCGCGAGAATGTGAGCAAGGCGGAGGATGCCGTTTTCACCGCCGAGCGCAACGTCATGAGCGCCCGCTTCGAGCTCGACGACGCCATCGCCGCCAACCGCAAGAACCCCGGCAACTCGACGGCCGTCTCCAACGCCCGCCGGCGGCTGGCCGACGCCAAGGAGCGGCTGCGCCAGGAGCAGTCGGCCTATGCCTCGGCCCAGAACCGCAGCGGCTTGCCCGCGCCCAACCGCCTCGAGAGCGCCCTCATCGCCGCCCGCTCGGAGGTGACGCTGGCCGAATCGGTGCTCGACAAGACGCGCATCCGCGCGCCGATCAACGGCACTGTGCTGCAGATCGGCGCCAAGGTGGGCGAGCTGGTGGCACCCTCGCCGGAGATGCCCCTGATCGTCATGGGCGACATGTCGGTCATGCGGGTACGCGCCGAGGTCGACGAGGCCGACGTCGGCAAGATCAGGAAGGACCACCGGGTGTTCGTGAAGACCAGCGCCTTCCCCAACAAGGAGTACGACGGCAAGGTCGTCGAGATCGCCCCGTCGCTGGCGCTCCCCCGCTTCGGCTCGCGCGGCGCCCGCCGGCCGACCGATGTGGAGGTCATGGAGGTGCTGATCGATCTCGACGGCACCGTGGACCTGCGACCCGGCATGCGCACCGACGTCTACTTCCGCCGCTGAAAGAGGCAGGGCCTCCGAGCGCCCCGGTTGCCGTCTCCGCGCGAAGCGGGAAGGGGGAGAAGTCGGCTCGACCCGTGCAATCGGTTCACCCCGAGCGCAAGACGACAAAGAAAAGAAAGGAGCCGCCAGTGCTGGCGGCTCCTCGGCATTTACAGCATCGCGCGCCGGGTGTGGCTTCGAGCTACTTGAGCGGCGCCGCGGCGCAGCACTCCCCGCCCAGCTTGATGTTCAGCCGGCCGGTGACCGTGTCGATGTCGAGGTCGCGCTTGCCTGTGGTGATGGCGCCGCCGAGGACCAGGCCCTCGCCGTCGGACTCGAGGTTCGCGCGCAGGTACTGCACGCCCAGCGACACGTCCTTGGTCACGGCGAACTCGAGGCCGCCGCCGTAGGCGATGCCGTGGGCCACGTCCTGCTGCGCCCAGTTGAACTGCACACCCGGACCAACGGGGATGTCGATCTTCAAGGAATGCTCGACCCCGGCGACGGCATAGCCGACGGTGCCATAGACGAGCACGCGGTCCCAGGCGAGGCCGGCGCGGGCAAGACCGGTGGCCATCCAGTTGACGGTAGTCTCGCAGGTCGAGCCGGCGAAGCCGTTGGTGAACGTGGTGATGCCGAAGCAGTCGTTGCCGGAGCCGTTGATGTCGGCGCCGCTGAAGCTGAGTTCGGCGCCGACGACGAGATTGCCGAACTGCTTCATGGCGCCCAGCTGAACGCCGGCCAGCCAGCCGCTCACGTCATGGCTCTGGGTCGCCGAGATCAGGGGCACGCCGGCCGCGGCAATGAACAGGTCCTCCGTGATGTCGGTGTCACCCCACCCGCCGCCGACGTGGCCGCCGAAGTAGGCGCCCGACCAGCTGTAACCCACAGGTGAGGCGTACGGTCCGCGCGGGCGGTAGCCATCGGCAGCGGCAACACCACTCATACCGACCAGTGCGACGGCACCGGCAACCAACGCCAACTTCTTCATCGTTTGTCCCTCAACTTGTACACAGGTCTTCCACAGACAGGGCACACCTAATCAGCGCCTAGTTGCGCGCACAAGTTGAGTCGCGCCACAGATCGATCGCAAAGCGTCCGTGGACGACGTTTGGTATGTTTCTGTTGCGAATCAGCGACGCGCGGCCTGCCAGCTCGTGCAATTCCCCGATCGCGCGGGGTTGCATGTGATGATGGCGCAACAGCCGCCTCGGCCGATGGCGCCCCATTGAAGGGCGTTCATTCCGGCCGGGCCGTCGAGGACGAAATGCCGGCTACCCCCGCGGGTGCCACCAACGGCCGGCGACGACGACGCCGTCGGACTGGATCTTGCGGTCGCCCTCCATGTGCTCGCCCACCACGTCGACGTAGTCGAAGCGGCCCTCGCGGATCGACAGAATGGTGGCGTCGCCGACGCTGCCGGGCTTCAGGCTGCCGAGCTCGGGCCGC
>DASRDL010000094.1:0-3350 GCA_035652635.1 Hyphomicrobiaceae bacterium
GAAGAAGATGGTGCGATGGCCAAACGGCTGATCGGTGAGCGGTGAGATCAGGCTGACGCCCTTGGCCTCGAGCTCTGCCGCGCACCGGGCGACCGCCTGCGGGGCGACGCGGAAGGCGAGCTGCAGGGAGAGCGCGCCGTGCTCGGGGGGAGGGTCGTCGAAGCGAGCGCCGCGCGTGGTCAGCGCCAGGGTGGTGGAGCCGACGCGGAACTCGATCCAGCGCTCGCTCAGCACCCGCAAAACCGGAAACCCCATGACCGTCTCGTAGAAGTGCCGCATCGCCGCCATGTCGCGGGCAAAGATGACGGTGTAGTCGATCTGGCGGATTTGGCTGAGCGCGTGCATGGCGGAGCCCTTGTGAGCGGTGGCACGCAGGTGCGGGGAGATCGCCCGGCTCGCCGCGCGCCGAGCCGGTGCCGCCGGGGCGAGACCAAACTCGAGCGTGATCTAATACAGTCCGCGCTCGGCCATGACGCGGCCCTGGCGGTCGTTCTCCTCCGGCGTGAGGCCGCGCACGTGGTCGAGCAGCATCTCGGGGTAACTGGGCAGGATGGCGCGATCGATGTGGCGCGCCGGGTCCCACAGGGCGGAGCGCACCAGCGCCTTGGCGCAGTGCAGAAAGGCCTCCTCGACCGCCACCACCAGGCCGACCTTGGGCGCCCGGCCGGCGACGGCGCTCGGCACCAGCAGGCGCTGATCGTCGGTGATGCGGGCGGTGCCGTTGATGCGCAGCGTCTCGTTCATGCCAGGCACCAGGAACAGCATGCCGATGCGCGGATTGGCGATGAGATTGGTCATGGCATCGAGGCGGTTGTTGCCGACGCGATCGGGGAGCAGCAGCGTGCGGTCGTCGAGCACGCGCACGAAGCCCGGAGGATCGCCGCGCGGCGAGACGTCGGCGCCGCCGGGGCCCTGGGTGGCGATCACACAGAAGGGGGAGAGCGCGATTATGCGGCGGCAGTGGGCGTCGAGGGCGCCGAGCACCTTGTCGGTCGCCCGGCTCATGGGCGCGTGATGCAGGGCGCGCAGGGCGCGCTCCTCGGTGATGAAGCTGGTGTCGGCAGGAAGCATGGGCGGGGTCCGAGATGAGCCGGTGTCCGATCAGCTTAGCATCGGCCGGCGCGCCGGGCACGCGCGGGACAGTCGCGGGCGCATGTTGTATGAGGGGAAGAGCTCACCGCCAGCGACAAGCACGAGGATCGCCATGGACGCCGCCGCACTCAAGGCCCTGCAGGCTCCCCTCAAGGACAGGTACCGGCAGACCCCCGAGGCCGCCGTCGTCACACTCAAGGCCGAGGGACGCATCAGCGAGGGCGTGACGTGCTCGGTTGCGACCGGCAAGGCGCTGGTGGAGGCCGGGCTGCACCCGGCCACGGGCGGCTCCGGCATGAGCGCCTGCTCGGGCGACATGCTGCTCGAGGCGCTCGTCGCCTGCGCCGGCGTGACGCTCAACGCGGTCGCCACGGCGCTTGCCCTGCCGGTGCGCGATGCGCGCGTCCGCGCCGAGGGCGACCTCGACTTCCGCGGCACCCTGGGTGTGGCCAAGGAGGCCCCCGTGGGCTTCCGCGACATTCGCCTCTCCTTCGAGATCGACGGCGATTTGAGCGAGGAGCAGCGCGCCACACTGATGAAACTCACCGAGCGCTATTGCGTGGTCTACCAGACGCTGCGCTCACCGCCGCCCATAGCCGTTTCCAGCCGCGTGGCGTGAGCCGGCGGCCGCCGCATCAGTCCTGTTTCGCCTGGAACAGCGCTCCCCCGGCATCGAGCCTAATAATGGGTCAATTCGCAGCGGCCCCCGCACCCGGGTGCCGCGCTCCAACCGGGGAAAGGGCAAGACAATGCTGGAAACGACCACACGCATCGTCATGACCGGCCTCGCCGCCGTCACCCTCGGCGCCCTGAGCGGCTGGGTTCTCATGGACAAGCTGCAGCCCAACCCGGTGCCCTCGGCCAGCGCCTCCACGACCGTGTCGCCGGCCTTGGATCGCAAGTTCGGGGAGCCCGCCACGCCGGGCCGGCGGCCGGAGACGGCAGCGCCCGCGCCGGCCCCGGCTCCGGCCAAGGTCGCCGCCCCCGCCCCGGCTCCGGCCAAGGTCGCCGCGCCGGCTCCGGCGAAGGTCGCAACCCCCGCTCCTGAGGCACCCGCCCCCGCCGCCGCGCCGGCGCGCGAGACCTCCGACAAGCCCGAGATCCGCATCGACCCGGATCGCCGCGAGGCGAGCCTCGGCATCGGCGGGTCGCGCTTCTCTGCCGGCTTCGACGGCCGCCGCATCAAGCTGAAGGGACCGGGCGGCATCGACCTGGAGTTCGACGTCGACTAGACCCCGCGTGGGCGGCACCGGCGGCTTCAGAACGAGCTGCCCAGGCCGGCCAGGAATTCCAGCTCCTCGGGCGTGGATTGGCGCCCGAGGATCGCGTTGCGGTGCGGAAAGCGGCCGAAGCGGTCGATGATGACCTTGTGCGCCTCGGCCCAGCGCAGGGCCTCCGCGTCCAGCGACGCAAAAAGAGCGACCGAGCGGGCCTGCGCCTCGACGCTCTCGGCGTGCTCGAAGGGCAAGTAGAAGAACCGGCGCCGCGTTTCGTCCACGGCCTGGTCGAACCCGCGCGCAAGCGCCGCCTGAGCGATCCTCAGCGCCTTGCCGTCGGAGGCAAAGGCGGCCGGCGTGCCGCGGAACATGTTGCGCGAGAGCTGGTCGAGCACGACGAGGCTTGCGAGCGCAGTCTCGGCGTCGGGAAGGCAGGCGTCGTCGGGCAGCTGCATCACGTTCGCATGTACCGCCAGAAAGCGCGCGCGGCACGCGGCATCGAAGGCGTCGTCCTTCTTGAACCATTGCTCCGGCACGCACTCCTCGAACCAGAAGCGCAGCACATCGGCTACCCACGCGCGGCTCTGCATGCGTCGTCAACTCCGCCAGCGTTCCAGGTTCTCGCGCACGAAATCATCGTCGGTGAGCTCGGGATAGGTTGCATAGAGCCGGTCGATGCCCTCGGCCTGGCCGGGGCTCAGCACCTCGCAGGGATCGAGGCAGTGGGCGGTGCGCATCAGGCCCTGCCGGCGCAGCACCTCGTGGCAGCCGGGGATGCAGCCGGCAAAACCGTTGGCGACATCGAAGATCACGGAGTTGCAGTCGGTCACCTTGGCGTCGAGCGCCAGCAGGTCGGCGGGGACGGCCCCGCCTGCCTGGCAGGCATGAACGCGCTGCAAGAGCTCCACCGCGCGCTTTGTCCACACGCTCCAGTGGCCGAGCAGGCCACCCTTGAAGCGCAGCACCACCTCGCGGCCGCCGGTGCGCACGGCCAGCGGCGTCACCAGGTCGGCAACGATGTGGTCGTCGTTGCCGGTGTAG
>DASRDL010000095.1:0-5713 GCA_035652635.1 Hyphomicrobiaceae bacterium
GTGCCGACCGTCATCTGCTGGCCGGCGATGTCGAAGGGCTCGCCCATGGCCTCGATGATGCGCCCCGCCAGCTCCGTGGCGGCGATCGGCTGCTCGGCCCCGATCTGGACGACGGCGAGCTCGTCGCCGCCGAGCCGCGCCACCACGTCGTCGCTGCCGGCGCAGGCGAGGAGACGGGCCGCCACCGCCCTGATGAGGGCATCGCCGGCATCGTGGCCCAGCGTGTCGTTGATGACCTTGAAGCGATCGAGGTCGAGGGTCAGGACCGCCGGCCCTTCCCCGGCCCTGCGGGCCTCCAGGCCGGCTTCCAGCCGCTCGCGCAGGAGCACGCGATTGGGCAGCTCGGTCAGGGCGTCGTGCCGCGCCATGTGGGCGAGGCGCGCCTCGATGCGGCGGTACTCCGTGAGGTCCTCGTGGGTGGACAGCCAGCCGCCGTCCGGCATGGGCTGGTGGGTGATGGCAATGGCGCGATTGCCGCTGATCTCGACGATGCGGGTGCCGGGCTTGTTCTCGGCTGCCACGGCCAGGGCCTCGTCGACGTAGTCGCCCGGCACCTTGCTGCCGTGGATGCCGTTGGCGACGCGGTGCTCGAGGATCTGCCGCAGCGTCGTGCCCGCCACCGCGAGGTCGGGCGACAGCCCGTACATCTGCATGTAGCGGCCGTTGCACACGACCAACCGCTGCTGCCCGTCGAACATGCACAAGCCCTGCGACATGTTGCTGAGCGCCGCCTCGAAGCGCAGGTTCTGCGTCTCGAGCTGCTCCTTCTTGGCCATCAGCTCGACGTGCTTGGCCTGCAGCAGGCGCTGGGTCTCGTCGAGGGCGGCGAGCGGCAGGCGGCAAAAGCAGTAATGGGCGGCAAGCCCGAGCACGAGGAAGGCGGCCGCGACCCACAGCGTGCCGGTGACTAGGTCCTGCGTGGTCAGGGCAACGTGAAAGCTGCCCTCGAAACCAGGGGCGTGGATCGGCTTGCTGGCCCTGAGCTCCGGCCACGCGTTGGGCTCGCCCTTGAACATCACCGTCGTGCCGGCCTTGTCGGTGAGCCAGCTGGCGGTGACGATGGCGTTGGGCCCGCGCGTGGCGTGCAGGACGTTGATCGACACCTGGCTCAGCCAGTCGATGGAGCCGGAACGCAGGTTCTCGAGCTGCACCTCGACGTGCCGCGCCCCCAGGCTCGCCTGGTCGGCGGCGCGCTCCTGCAGCTGCAGGGTTCCCAGTACCGCGTAGGCGATCGGCGGCACGAATACGGTGATGCAGGTGATGATGAGGCCGAGGCGGCTGATGAGCGCCCTCGGCGAGCCGGCACTGCGCGTGCCGCGCTTGGCCGCACGCGAAGCGGTGGCGACGCAATACGCGCGCAGCGCCGCCAGGCTTTCGGCGGTCCACCCGGCGACCCCGGTGCGCTGACAACCGGTGACCATACCCCGGTTTCCCTCCCCCCGAGCATTGCAGCCAGGGTAAACGCGAAAGATAAAAAAAAGAGCAAATGCGCCTGCTCGCCCGACCGGGCCATCACGCCGCCGGCCTGCGCCCGCGGCGGCAGGGCGTCTGCCGCCATTTTGCCCTACGGGTACCGTAGATGCGGGGTGCGCTCGCGCGGCAGGCGACTGCAGAAGCCGCCCGGCGTCAAAACGGGGGTCGATCGCATGAAGCAGCACCCGACGGTGGCCGTTGCCCTTGCAGCACTTCTGTCCGCCGCCACGCTCGTGCAGGCGAAGGCCGAGGTGAGCCCGGGACCCTTCGCGGGCCCCCCTGCAGGTCGCACGCAGCTCGTGCAGTTTCAAGGCAAGCATTGGGGCCCGGACTATCGCCGGCATCCCCGTGCCCTTGCTTATCCGGGCTGGCGCGGCCAACCGGGCTGGCGCGGCGCACCGGCGTGGCGCGGGCCTCGCGGCTGGGTCGGCAGGCCCTATTGGTATGGCCGCCCGTGGGTGTACCGTCCCTACTACGGGACGATCGTTGCCGGCGTGGCGCTCGGCACGCTCATCACCGTCGCCGCAGTAGGGCTGGTCCCGCCGCGTCCGTCTCCCGACCTGTGCTGGTACTGGGCGGACCCCTACGGGGAGCGCGGGTACTGGGACTACTGCTGACCCAGCGCGTCAAAGTGTGAGCCGACGCCGGTCGTGCGGCGCCGGGCTCAGTGCCTGGCGATCCACTCGCGCGCCTGGCGTTGTGCCTCGGCGATCTGGGCGCGCGACATCTCGTGGGCGATCTCCATGCGGTAGCGCTTCGCCTCCTGGTTGCCGCGCATCGCCGCCAGGTTGAACCACTTGTGCGCCTCCACCAGGTCCAGCTCGACATCGCGTCCGGCGCAATACATGAGCCCGAGCTCGAACAATGCATCGGGCGTGCCGCCTGCCGTGGCGACGTCGCCGACCTCGTATCCGCTCATCTCCAAACGAGCCATGACACCGTCCCCTAAAAAACCCTGCGATTGCCTTCTCTCGGTGGCGCGGCGAGGGTCTCGCTCGCGCACGAGGCCGAGCTATCACGCCGGGCCGTGGTTGCGAAAAACCATCTCAGGTCGTGGATGAAATCTCGTAAATTTCGACAGAAATGCGCGGCTCCCGCAGGGCCGTCAGCCTAAAGACTTTGTCGTCGCAGCGTGCCGTGTTGGGGCGATCTTCCCGCAGCGGGCGCGCGTTTAAGGCGCGCGTAAGCTTTCATGCACCAGCGGCTAACCGAGTTCACCGATTTGCGCCGACCGGCGTGGTGGAGGCGATGGCTTTTTGCGCTTGCCATATGCCGGTCGGCGGTTAAGCTTTCTGCCCGTCGGCAGCTGCGGCCGCCGGCGAAGGGGCATCGGAAATGGGGGGCTCCTCATGCTGTGGCGAGGGGTGATCGTCATCCTCGCGGGCGCGCTCGTTGCGGGCTGCGCCAACAACCAGCCGCTTTCAACCGGCTTTGCCGCGCCGGCTCAGGCCGCCGCGCCGGAGCGCGATCCGAGCAGGAAGACGATGGCCTCCAAGGTTCTCTCGGCGATCGCGCTCGAGCGGGTTACGGGCCGCAAGCCGGACCCTGCCCGACTGAACGAGCTCAACTGAGCCGCACACCGCTGCACGGCAGGGGGCACGCCGCCGCGCCGACGACGACGCGGGCCTCAGGCGCCGGACTTCACGCCCACGCCCACCGGGCAGCTCAATCCCGTGCCGCCGAGGCCGCAGTAGCCGTGCGGCACCTTGGCCAGGTACTGCTGGTGATAGTCCTCGGCGAAATAGAACTCGGGTGCATCGAGGATCTCGGTGGTGATCGGCCCGTAGCCGTTGGCCGAGAGAACCTTCTGATAGGCGGCCTTGGAGGCCTCGGCGGCGCGGCGCTGCTCGGGCGAGTTGACGTAGATGCCCGAGCGGTACTGGGTGCCCACGTCGTTGCCCTGGCGCATGCCCTGGGTCGGGTCGTGGCTCTCCCAGAACGTCTTGAGCAGCGCCTCGTAGCTCACCTTGGCGGGATCGAAGACGACCAGCACCACCTCGTTGTGGCCGGTGCGCCCGGTGCACACCTCCTCGTAGGTGGGGTTGGGCGTGAGGCCGGCCGCGTAGCCGACCGCCGTCACCCAGATGCCGTCGCCCATCTGCCAGAACTTGCGCTCGGCGCCCCAGAAGCAGCCGAGACCGAACAGGGCCGTCTGCATCCCCTCGGGGTAAGGCCCCTTCAGGGCACGTCCGTTGACGAAATGCGTCTTGGCCGTCGGGATCGGCTGGGCGCGGCCCTGGAGGGCGGTGTCGCGCGTCGGCATCTCGGTTTTCTTGCGGAAGAGGAGCATGGGGCCACCGTGGCGTTCGAGCGAATGTCATTGATATAATGCCACGGGGCGCCGGGTCCAACACTGGCCCGGGGCGGCAGGGAGCAGCGGCATGGCGGAAGCGGCAAAGCCCGAGCGCACGGTCTACGAGGCGGGCGGCGGGCGCAAGACGGCGCTGTCGCTGGCCTTTCTCATTCTGCTGCCGTTCTATGCCAGCCTGCCGGCCATGCTGGCGCGGCGCCTGGTGCACGGGCTGTGGCTCGACACCATCGGGCTGATCGTCTTCAGCGCGCTGTTCACGGCCCTGATGGCGTTGCTTGGCATCCAGCTCTACCTGTCGCTGCGCTCGCGGGTGGAGCTCGGCCAGACGTCGGTGCGGATCAGACTGCCGCAGGGCGGCAGCGCCACGCCGGTGCTGCACTTCATCGACAAGACGATACCTTACGACGCCATCGCCGCGGTGGAGACGCGCAATGTGCTGTTCGGCAACGCCACGGCTCCGGTGCTGCTCAGGGCCACCCGCCTCGCCCTCAAGAACGGCGAGCACGTGCGCCTCGGCAACGTCAACGAGGACAACGTCGACGCGGCGCTGCCCTTCCCCGAGATCGGCGCCAGGATTGCCGAGCGCGCCGGAGTGCAGGTGGTGGATGCGGGCACCGTGCGGCGCTCGATCGACCGGCCGGTGCTCAAGTTCCTCGGGCGCAAGACGCCGCCCGAGGCGAGCCCGCCGCTCACCGAGGCCGAGATCGCCGAGATCAACTCCCGGCACGCGCGCTTCCTCAAGTACCTGGTGGCGGGCATGGCCGTGCTGGTGGTGGCCGGCATCGCCGTCGACGTGCTCACGGCGCCGCGCACCTCTTATGCCGCCATCGGCGGAGGCGCCGCCCCGCAGGGCAAGCGCTAGCGGCGATTGCCGGCCGCCTGCCTTCAGTTGGCGAAGACGTTGACGCGCCGCCGCCGCCGCCCGGCATAAGCGAACAGGATGCCGAGCGCGGTGAACACGGCCCAGGCCGGCAGGCCGAGCAGCTTGGCCGCCCCCAGCTCCCACACCAGAGGATGGGTGGCGCGCTGCACGCCGTTGCGGGCGGCCGCGAGCAGTCCCGGCGCCAGCGTCGCCCAGTGCTCCAGCAGGGAGGTCATCACCAGGTTGCCCGCGCCGAGCGAGCGCGTGCCGTCGTAGACGGCGGCGATGGTGGCGATCAGCAGGAAGACGCCGGCCAGAAAGCGAAGCAGGATCAGCATGGCGGTCCGAGGTGAGCATAGGCTTGCCGCGACGTCCCGACTCGAGGGATGCCGCACGCTCACTGTGCATGAGGATTGGGGCGCCGCAACTGCCGCCTCGCCGCCAGGAGAGGGCGGCGCACGCGACCGGCCCGGCCACGACGGAACCCCCCCAAGCCGATCCCGCTTGCGCTCGCCTCACCCCCGTCTATATACCGGTCACCCGCGAGGGAGGGATGGCCGAGTGGCTGAAGGCGCACGCTTGGAAAGCGTGTATACGGGCAACCGTATCGTGGGTTCGAATCCCACTCCCTCCGCCAGCTGATCAGTATAACATATTGGGATAACAGTATATTTATCGATCATCACACAATTTGCCCCACGTTTCGTCCCACGTTTTTTGCCCTTCGAGACCCCACCTGGGCCGTTGTTTTTCGGTGGCAACGCATCTCTCCTCCGCGGCGTCACAGTCTAGCCCCGTGCACCAGTCGACTATTTGGTCGAGTCACCATCCAGGCTAGGACCTCCGACGCGAGCCAGGCCACTCGCCGCGGTCCAAGATGCCGCTGCTTCGGAAACAGGCCTCGCGCGATGTACGCGTAGAGCGTCGACCTCGACAGCCCCGTTCGCGCAAGCACGATCCTCAGGCTCCAAAGCTCTTCGTCAGCGTCTATCCGAGGCGCGGCGTAGGTCTCGGTGTTCGCCATGGTCGCTTCTCACGATCACGCTGCCTGGTGGTCGCTCAAAGCG
>DASRDL010000096.1:0-2540 GCA_035652635.1 Hyphomicrobiaceae bacterium
CGCAACTCACCGTAGGGCAGCGATGCGGCGACCATCCCCGCCCGCGTCTCGAGGCCGACGAAGCGCAGGATGTCGGCGGCCTCGCGGGCGAGCTCGCGCTCCTCGCGCGCGACGCTCGGCAGGCCGAGCAGGATGGCGAGCGGCTTCTGGCGCGAGCGCAGGTGCAGGCCGATGGCAACATTGTCGTGCACGGTCTGGCCGGTGAACACGCTGGTCTTCTGGAAGGTGCGCACCAGTCCCAGCTCGGCAATCGCGTTGGGCTTGAGGCCGTTGAGCCGCCTGCCGCGGTAGGTGATGTCGCCGGCCGCCGCCTCGATGTAGCCGGTGATGGCGTTGAACGCGCTGGTCTTGCCCGCGCCATTCGGGCCGATCAGGGAGAGCACCTCGCCCGCGCGCACCTCGAAGGTGAGGCCTTCCACAGCGGTGAGGCCGCCGAAGCGGATGGTGAGCCCATCGACCGCGAGCTCGGGCCCGACGGGTCCGTTGGTCATCGCGCCGCCTCGGCAGCGGGCGGCTCGGCCGCCGTGCCGACGTTCTCGTCGGCGCGCCCCTGCCACCAGCGCCGCACCGCCGGTACGATGCCCTCGGGCAGGAAGTAGACGACGAGGATCATCAGCACCCCGTAGATCATCCACTGCGCCTCGGGCTTGATGGCGGCGGCGCGCAGTACCTCCGGCAGCAGGCCAAAGATGAGACCACCGACGATGGGACCGGCCAGCGTGCCCTTGCCGCCACTGATCACCATGATGACCATCGTCACGGTGTAGATGAACAGGAACACGTCGGGATCGACGATGCGCACGTAGTGGGCATAGAGGACGCCTGCGGCGCCGGCCATGCCGGCGGAGATCATGGTGGCCAGCACGAGATAGCGCGTGACGTCGACGCCGACGGAGGTGGCGAGCGGCTCGTTCTCCCTCAGCGCCACCATGGCGCGGCCGGCGCGCGAGTGCACGAGGCGCCGGATCAGCACGTAGCAGATCACGGTCACGGTGAGCACCAGCCAGTAGTTGGCGGGCTTGCGCAGGAAGTGCCACTCGAACAGGCCGGGGACGCCCAACCGCAGTGCCGGAATGTTGTTGAGGGCCATCGGCCCCTGCGTCAGCTCCACCCAGTTGACGGCCACGAGGCGCACCACCTCGGCAAAGCTCACCGTGACGATGACGAAATAGGCGCCGCGCACCTTGAAGGAGATCTTGCCGATCACCCAGCCGCTCAGGCCGGCGAGGAGGATGCCCGTCAGCATGCCGAGCCACACGGGCTTGGGCTCGAGCCCCACGGTCCAGTCGGGCAGGAGATGTACCTCGAAGCCCAGCGACATGAGGCTCGAGGCATAGGCCCCGATGCCGAAGAAGGCGACGTGGCCGAGGCTCAGCTGCCCGGTGTAGCCGAGCAGCAGGTTGAGGCTCATGGCGGCGATGATGAAGATGCCGGTGATGATGAGCACATGCAGCACGTAGAGGTCGGCGAGCCAGAGCGGCACCGAGACGAGGAAGGCGAGCCAGGCGATGGTGAGCCAGCGCTTCAACCGATGCGCTCCCTCTGCGCGAAGAGGCCGGTGGGCTTGAGGATCAGGATGACGATGATGAGCAGGAAGCCCATGCCGTCGCGGAAGCCGGAGGAGACGTAGCCGGCGCCCAGCTCCTCCATGAAGGCCAGAATGAAGCCGCCGACGGTGGCGCCGGGAATGCTGCCGAGCCCGCCGAGGATGACGATGGCGAAAGCCTTGAGGGAGGCGAGGTCGCCCATCGTCGGATAGACCACGAACACCGGCCCCAGCAGGGCGCCGGCCGCTGCTGCGAGCCCCGAGCCCAGCGCGAACGTGGCGGTGTGGATGAAGTCGATCTCGACGCCCATCAGCGCCGCCGTCTCCCGGTCCTGGAAGGTGGCGCGCATGGCCTTGCCGAGCCGCGTGCGGCTGATGAGGGCATAGCTGGCAACGATCAGCGCCAGCGCCACCACGAACACGAAGAGGCGGCTCCACGACAGCGACACCGGGCCCAGCACCAGGGGCGAGGTCGGGAACGGCGTGTCGATCGACTTCGCCACCCCCGACCAGGTGAACTGCTCGAGGTTCTGCAGCGCGATCCAGGCACCGATCATCACCAGCATGGTGGTGTCGATGTCGGCGCCCCTCAGTCGGCGCAGGAGCAGGAGCTCCAGCACGGCACCCAGCACGATGCCGAGAACGATGGCGAGCGGGAGGGCGAGGAAGAAGTTGGCGCCGGCCAGCATCACCCACATGAACATCATGTAGGCGCCGAAGCTGTAGAGCTCTCCGTGCGTGAAGTTGACCACGCGCATGATGCCGAAGATCAGCGTCAGCCCGATGCCCAGCAGCGCGTAGGTGCCGCCGAGGATCAGGGCGTTGAGCGCGTGCTGAAGAAGTTGGTCCATGTCCTGCTGCCGCCGCGCGGTGTCATCCCGGTCGGCGCGCGTCAGCGCGCGGAGCCGGGACCCAGGGGCCGCAGGAAGGCCGCGCGGATCGAGACCCCTGGGCCCCGGATATTCGCCTCCGGCGAATTCCGGGATGACATCCG
>DASRDL010000097.1:0-19157 GCA_035652635.1 Hyphomicrobiaceae bacterium
CAGCGCCGCCTGCAATTCCACGTTGCGCGGCGAGTTGCCTTCCAGGAGCGGCTCGAGCACGCCGAACTCGACGTCGTTGGCGTCGAGGTGCTGGGCGCGCATGAAGTCGACGTCGGAGCCGGGCAGACCGCCGCCCGCCGGCCACGCATCGCGCCGGCACGTGTTCGGCATGAAGCGCGGATAGGTGCCGCGCCCCGCGTAGATGCCGCGCGTGCCCTTGCCGTATTCGGCCAGATGCCGCCGCCAGCGCGCCGACAGGAACGGATCGAGGTCGCGCGGCGTGCGCAGGTAGGGGTGGATGTCGCAGTCGATGATGCGCAGGCGCGTCTCGGCGCCGGCAGACGGGCTGTCGGTGTCGCGTTCGAGGGTCAGGCTCATGCGAGGGTCTCCTTGAGCCGGAGATAGGTTGCGAGCGGGTTGTCGATGAGCATCTTGGCGAGGAACGGCGCGGGCAGTCCGTCCGGCACGGCCTTGTCGCCCTCGAACTGCCAGTGCGGGTAGTCGGTGGCGAACAGGAGCATCTCGTCGGAGTCGATCATCTCGACGATGCGCGCCACGGCTTCCGCATCCGGCGCATCGAACGGCTGGGCGGTGAGCCGCACATGCTCGCGCACGAACTCGGCCGGCGAGCGCTTGACGTAGGGCACCTCCGCCCGCACGCCGCGCCAGGTCTTGATCGCCCGCCACAGGAACCCCGGCAGCCACGACACGCCGCTCTCGATCAGCACCACGCGCAGGCCCGGGAACTTCACGAACGCGCCCTCGTGGATGAGGCTCAGCAGCTGGTCCTCGAAGGTGTGCGAATGGCTGACATAGTCCTGGATGAAGTGCGACGACCAGCCGTTGGACGTGGTAGGGTAGCGGTAGAGGCTGCCCGCGTGCAGGCCGAGCGGCAGGCCGTGCTTCTCGCAGGCGGCGAGCAGCGGCCAGTAGTAGCGCCGCCCCAGCATCATCTCGACGGCGACCGGGATCATCACCTGAACGAAGCGGCGGTCGGCGGCGCGCCGCTCGATCTCCTCCACGGCCAGCTCCGGGCTCTGCGGCGGCACGACGATGGAGGCGCGGAAGCGCTCGTCCTTGTCGAGGAACTCCGCGGTGATCCAGTCGTTCACCGCCCGGCAGACGGCGGCACCCATGGACTCGCTCACCGCCACCTGCCCGCCGGTGAGCGGGTTGCAGATGGCGAGCGCCGTGCCCATCACGTCGAGCGACTGGCGGGCGACGGTGGCGGGATCGGCGGCCGGGCGGCCGTTTGCCGGCCGCCAGTCGGCACGGCAGGAGATCGGCGCGCCGGGCGGATAGCTCGCCATCTCCAGCCCGTCGATGCCGCGCGAGACGAACGCTTCCTGCCAGTAGTCGTCCATGTAGGGCAGCAGCGCCCCGATGCCCGGCACGGTGGGGTGGATGTCGCAGTCGATGGCACCCGGATAGCGGCTCATCGCGTTCCTCTCGTCTGCCGCCTTTGCGCTCGCGGCGCAGCGACGTTGGCGCAGCGTGGCCCTCAGATCTCCACCACCACGTATTGCTCCTCCACCGTCACCGGCACGGTCTCGGCGACGTAAGGGCCCTTGACCACCTCGGCGCCGCTGGCGACCTCGGTCGGGTAGGCGCGCGCGCGCACCCTGGCCGGCTCGCACCAGGACTGGCCGGTCCTGATGTCGAACTCCCACCCGTGCCAGGGACAGCGCACCATCTCGCCCTTGCGGATCATGCGGAACTCGCCCGGCCGGTCGCCGACCGCAAGGCCGGTGATGAGGCCGTCGCACAGCCGCCCGCCCTGGTGCGGGCAGCGGTTGAGCAGGCCGTAGAACTCGCCGCCGAGATTGAAGATGCCGATCGGCCGGCCGCCGACGGTGAACACCTTGTGGGTGCCGGGCGGGATCTCGGCAACGGCGGCAACGACGTATCTCTGCATGGCCAATGATCGGTCTCACATCCTCCGCCGGTCGCGCTTGGGCGGGCCCCGCGGAGGACCGCGTTCGCTCCCAGAGTAGGCCGGCATCCAGCGCAATTGAAGAGCGCACATGGCGGCCATGCCGTCCTTCGCCGCCCCCCGTCCCTGCCCTCGACCAACCTTCCCTGTTGGCTGCCGATTTCGGGTATTTGCCCCCGTCCGCTCCCGCACCTCCCGTTCACACGGACCGCCGCAACCTCGGATCGAGATGGTCGCGAATGCCGTCCCCCAGCAGGTTGAAGGCGAGCACGGTTATCGTGATGGCGAGACCCGGAAACAGCACGAGCCACCAGGGCGGCACCAGACCCGAGTTGAGCGCATCGGAAAGCATGTTGCCCCAGGTCGGCGTCGGTGGCGGGATGCCGACGCCGAGGAAGCCCAATGCGGCCTCGATGATGATGGCGACGCCCAGGTGGGCAGTTGCCAGCACGAGATACGGCGCGACGCATTGCGGTAGGATGTGACGGAACATCAGCCGCGCGTTCGACGCGCCGAGCCCGCGCGCGGCCTCCACGAACGGCATCTCCTTGAGCGAGAGCACCACCGACCGTATCACGCGGCCCCCGAACGGAATTCGCGTGATGGCGATGGCGACGATCACGGTCCACGTGCCGGTTCCGAGCGCCATGGCGATGGCCATGGCGAGAATCAGGTCGGGAAAAGATTGCATGAACTCGAGCACGCGCTGGCTGACGAGATCGAACCGGCCGCCGAAGAAGCCCGACAAGAGGCCCCACAGGGCCCCGACGGTGGTGCCCAGGAGCACGGCCGCGAATGCGACGAGCAGAGAGGTGCGGCTGCCGTGGATCACGCGGCTCAGCGTGTCGCGGCCGATCTGATCGGTGCCGAAATAGTGCAGCTCGCTCGGAGGCTTGGTCATCGCTCTGAAGTCGGGCTTGAGCGGCGGCTGGGGTGCCAGCAGGTCGGCCAGCAACGCCATCAGCACTATGGCGACCACCATCAGCCCCCAGAACGCGGACATGGGCGAGCGGCGGACGAAGCCTGCAAGCCATGCGCCCGCCCGCCTGAGGCGCGACGGCGGAGCAGGGACGAGCGGGGCGTCGGGCTCGTGTTCCCGCCGGGTGCCGGTCTCGATCAGCGTGTCGGTCATCGGTAGCGGATCCGGGGATCGAGCCATGCGATGGCGATGTCGACCAGAATGTTGAGGACGACGAACACGACCGCATAGAGGAACACGAGGTTCTGCATCACGAAGATGTCGCGCTCCTTGACGGCCTGGAACATGGAGTCGCCGAGACCCGGGGTGCTGAAGGCCCGCTCGACGGGAATGGAGCCCGCCAGCACGAAGCCCAGCAGGATGCCGGACAGCGTAATGACCGGCAGCAGCGCATTGGGCAGCGCATGCAGCGCAATGACCAGCCGGTTGTTGAGGCCCTTCGCGCGCGCCGTGCGCACATAGTCCTCGCGGATCACCTCGAGCAGGCTGGAGCGGGCCATCCGGGCGATGTAGGCCGCCTGCCCGAGGCCCAGCACGATGGCCGGCCCGATGATCATTTGCAGCGTCGTCCAGGGCGCGTCGATGAGCGAGGCACCCGTCAGGGGAGCGCGGTAGCCGAAGGCAAACAGCAGGCCGAGGACGATGAGGAGCCCGAGCCAGAAGCCGGGCACCGCCAGGAACAGGATGGAGAAGAAGCGCACCGTGTTGTCGGCGGCGCTGTTGGGCCTGAGTGCACTGACGATCGCGACGGGGATGCCGACGAGCCAGGACAGCAGCACCGAAAGAAGCGCGATCTGGGCCGTGAGCGGCCCGCGCCGGGCAATCATCTCGGCCACGCTCTCGGAGCGGAAGAACGACCGGCCGAGGTTGCCGGCCAGGATGTCCCTCATCCAGTTGAGATACTGCAGCCACAGGGGGTCCGTGAGCCCCAGGTCGCGCATGTAGTTGGCGCGCTGGGCCTCCGTCAGCTTGGTGAGGCCGTCCGGACCGAAGATCGCCACCAGCGGGTCGCCCGGCAGAATGCGCATGATGGCGAAGACGACGATCGACACGCCGAACACGGTCAGCGCGCCGAGCAGAAGCCTTCGCACGATGTAGCTGAACATGGGGTTCGCTCGGCTGCGTCCAGAGGCGCTTTCCCGCCCCGTGGCGGCCGCTCACGCGGACGCGTCACGGGGTCGGAAGCGAGCAATTCGACGGCGGCTGCCTCACTTGTCGAGCCACATGGTGTCCATGCGCACCACGTCGTAGATGCCGAAGTACTCCTTGGGATTGTGGCCCTTCACGTAGCTGTACCAGCCGTCGTTGATCTTCTCCCACGCCATCGGCAGCAGCGGCGGGTTCTCCTCCATGATCATCTCGGCCTGGCGGACGTGCTCGAGCCGCTTCTTGGCATCGACCTCGCTGTCGATCTTGGGCAGCAGCTCGTTGAACTTGGGCACGTCCCAGTTGGAGTAGTTCTGCGGGCCGCCCTTGCCGTACCAGGCGTTGAAGTAGTCCGACGGGTCGAGCAGCGTCGATACGATGGCCCCGATGGCGAGATCGAAATTGCCGGACCGCGTATCGTCGAACCACACCGACTCCACGACCGTCCTCAAGTTGGTTTCGACGCCGAGCGTCTGCTGCAACATCGCCTGGATGGCCTGCGACCACAGCTTGAAGGAGGCGACCTCGCGCACCAGATAGTCGAGGCCCTTGATGCCGTTGGCGTACCCGGCCGCGGCCATCAGCGACTTGGCCTCCTTGATGGCCGCCGTCGGATCGGGCTGGTAGCCCAGTCGCTTCTCCAGCTCCGCCTTCGGCGTCGCGAACTCGGAGAACGGATAGATGAAGCCGCCGACCATCATCGGCGCGACGTCCTTCACCACGTCGACCAGCACGGCCTTGTCGAGCACGAGGTGACACGCCCTGCGCACGCGCGGGTCGTCGAACGGCTTCTTCTTGGCGTTCATCCAGGTGGCCTGGATGACGCTCTGGTAGAAGTCCTGCCCCATCATGCCCGGCGTCGACTTCACCTTGCGCATGGCGCCGGGATCGAGCAGCCGCGCATAGTCGATCCGCCCCGACAGCAGCGCCGAGGCCAGCTCCGGCGAAAACGGCAGGGCATGGTAGAAGGCGACGCCGTCGAGGTAGGGAAGCCCCTTGTTCCAGTAGTTGGGGTTGCGCTCCATCTCCCAGACCTCGTTCTCGACCCGCCGCTTGCTCTTGAACGGGCCGGTGCCGGGAATGTCCTGCACCCGGCGCAGGTTGTAGTTGTTGTCCTCGAGCGTCTTCTTGCGCACGATGCCGTTCCAGCCCGAAGCGATGGCGCCCATGATGAAGGCCGGCGGCCGCGGTGCGGACAGCTTGAACTCGACGGTGTACTTGTCGCGGGCCGTGATCGATTCCACCGCCTTGAACAGGATCGAGCGCGGGATCGAGATGCCCGAGGGCGGCTTGGCGATGCGGTCGAAGGTGGCCTTGACGTCCTCGGCGGTCAGCTCGGCGCCGTCGTGGAACTGCACGCCCTGGCGCAGGAAGAACGTGTAGGTCGTGCCGTCGGGCGAGATCTTCCAGCTGTGCGCCAGGTCCGGGATGATGGTCTTGCCGCTGTCGCGCGGGTCGCGCCGCACCAGGTTGTCGAACATGCAGCCCTGCGAGCCCAGGCTGTTGATGGTGCCGGACTGGTGGAAGTCGAAGTGCGGCGGCCGCATGGTGATGCCGTAGCGCAGCACCCCGCCACGCTTCGGGTTGGGTTCCGGCGCGGCGAGCTGGAACTTCGAGCCGTCGAACTCCATGGGCAGGTTCGCCAGCGCCCCTCCCGGGACGAGGGATGCTGCAGCAACGGCTGCACCACCTTTGAGAACATCACGCCGGTGGAGCCACGCCGGGCCCCTGCCAGAACCATTCATCGTTTCCTCCCTGGCCGTTTTCTTTTCGACGGACGCGTGACAATGTGGCGATATGGCTCGCGTCATTTTGTCCGTCCACACTAGCCCGCCAGCCTCGGAGTGTCACGAGTGAACCAGGCCGACCACGCGCCGGCAGCGAGCAGCAGCCCCCAACCCCCGCCCTGCGTGCTCGAGGTCGACAATCTGCAGACCTACTTCTTCACCCAGGCGGGGACCATCCGCGCGGTCGACGGCGTGTCCTATTCCGTGCGCGCCGGCGAGACGCTGGGCATCGTCGGGGAGTCCGGCTGCGGCAAGAGTGTGGCCTCGCTGTCGATCATGCGCCTCGTCGCCAGCCCGCCCGGCCGCATCATCGGCGGCGCCGTGCGCCTGGGCAGCCGCAACCTGCTCGACCTCCCGGAGACGGACATGGAGGCCATCCGCGGCAACGAGATCTCGATGATCTTTCAGGAGCCGATGACCTCGCTCAATCCGCTCTACACGGTGGGCCACCAGATCGCCGAGGCCATCGCCGTGCACCGCGGCGTCTCGCGGCGCGAGGCGCGCGCGGAAGCCGTGGAGATGCTGCGGCGCGTCTCCATTCCCGATCCCGACCGCCGGGCCGACAACTATCCCCATCAGATGTCGGGCGGCATGCGCCAGCGCGTCATGATCGCCATGGCGCTGGCCTGCAATCCGAAGGTGCTGATCGCCGACGAGCCGACCACGGCCCTCGACGTGACGATCCAGGCGCAGATCCTGCAGCTGATGCGCGACCTGCAGGCAAGGTTCGGCATGGCGATCGTGCTGATCACCCACGACATGGGCGTGGTGGCCGAGAACGCGGACCGGGTGGTGGTCATGTACGCGGGACGCAAGGTCGAGGAGGCGGCGGTGGACGAGCTGTTCGAGCGGCCCGCCCACCCCTACACCGAGGGCCTGCTGCGCTCGATCCCCAGCGTCGACGAGGCAGCCGCCGCCGACCGGGCGCGCAGCCGCCTCGCCGAGATCAAGGGAATGGTGCCCTCGCTGGCGCAGCTGCCGCCCGGCTGCTCGTTCGCACCCCGCTGCAAGTACGCGAGCGAGCAGTGCCGCAGGCTCTATCCCCCGCTCTCCGAGCTGCGCCCGGGCCACTGGGTCGCCTGCTGGCACGGCGACAAGGTCGGGAGCGCGCCGCTGTGAACGATACCGAACGCGGCGCGCTGTCCTCCCAGCCGGGCCGGGCCGCGGCCCCCGTGGTGGAGGTGCGCGACCTCAAGAAGCATTTCCCGATCTACAAGGGGGTCTTCTCGCGCCTCTCGGGTCAGGTCCTTGCCGTGGATGGCGTATCCTTCCATGTGGCACCCGGCGAGACGCTGGGGCTCGTCGGCGAATCCGGCTGCGGCAAGTCGACCGTCGGGCGCACGCTCCTCAAGCTGCTGGAGCCTACCGACGGCCGCATCCTGGTGCGCGGCCAGGACATCACCGAGCTCGACGGCGTGGCGATGATGCCCTACCGCCGCCGCATGCAAATGATCTACCAGGACCCCTACGCCTCGCTCAACTCGCGCATGTCGGCGGCCCAGATCGTGGGCGAGCCGCTCACCATCCACGGTGTAGGCAGTGAAGCGGAGCGCCGTGATCGGGTGGTGTGGCTGTTCCAGCGGGTGGGGCTCAGGCCCGAGCTGATGCACGCCTACCCCCATGAGTTCTCGGGCGGCCAGAGGCAGCGTATCGGCATCGCCCGCGCGCTGGCGCTGGAGCCCGACCTGATCGTCGGCGACGAGCCCGTGTCCGCGCTCGACGTGTCGATCCAGGCGCAGATCATCAACCTGATGATGGACCTGCAGGACGAGCTCGGGCTCTCCTACCTGTTCGTCGCTCACGACCTCGCGGTCGTGCAGCACATCTCCCATCGCGTGGCCGTGATGTACCTCGGTCGCATCGTCGAGCTGACCGACAAGCGCACCATCTTCGAGCAGCCCTTGCACCCATATACCGAGGCGCTGCTGTCGGCCGTGCCCGTCCCCAAGGCCAAGGCGCGACAGCGCCGCCGCATCGTGCTCGCCGGCGACGTGCCCAGTCCCGTCAACCCGCCGCCGGGCTGCCACTTCCACACGCGCTGCCTCTACGCCCATGGGCGCTGTCGCGCCGAGGCGCCCGCCCTGCGCGAGGTGGCGCCGGGCCATCTGGTCGCCTGCCACCTGCACGAACGGGGCCCCTGCCTTCCTCTGTCCAAGCCCAACGGCGCCTGACGCGATGGGTGTTCGCGGCGGCGGGGGCTCCCCTGCCGAGCGCCATTCTTCTGCCGCGACGGGTCTTGTCGGCAGGTCGCGGCGACGGGCTGCGCCGAGCGGCCGAGGCGAGGTAATGCTTGCGCCGGAACAGCAGGGGGGGCATGTTGGCTTCGGCAAGCGGTAATCTAGAGAATTTGGGGAGTGCTATGACCATCTTTCGTCTGCTCAGTACACTGCTCCTACCTTATCTCGTATTCGCATCCCTGCCGGCGCATGCCGGTGCAGGCGGCTACTTCCTGCCCGCGAACTACCATCCGTTCGACAATCCGTGGAAGATCGCGCTGACGATCGCGGTCATTTGGATCATCGTCAAACTGTCCCGCCGGCCGACCTGAATTGGGCCCGCCACGGCCACTCCAATGCCGGTGCTGCAGCTCGTGGATGCGCAAGCCGCGGCCATCATCATGGCGGTGATCGCTGTCGCCGTGTGGCAGCGATTGTGGCCGAGGTCTGTCGCTGCCTCACGCGGCGGGCAACGCCTGCGCACCAACGTCAGCCTCTATGCCATAAACGTTCTGGTGTGCTCGGTCCCTTCCGTCCATCTCGCCGGAAGGCTGCTCGATGCGGGTTTCATTGCGGAAAGCGCCGACCTGGCCGGCCTCGGAAGCTGCGCCGCCGCGCTCTGGTGGTTCACGGCGATCGATCTGTCGGCGTACTTGTTGCACCGACTCTTTCACCGAGTTCCGCTTCTCTACCGAATTCACTGTGCCCACCATTCGGACTGCGACGTCGATCTGACGACCGCCTTTCGGCGGCATCCGGTCGAGTTTGCGCTGAACGCGGGCAGCGCGTGCGCAGTCGGCCTGCTCCTCGGCGCCCCGCTCGCGGTCGTCGCAGCCTATGGCACGGCTGCGACGATCCTCCAGATCTGGCAGCACGGCAACGTCGGCCTGCCGCCCCGGGCTGACAGGCTGATCCGTCTGATCCTCGTTACGCCGGCGATGCATCGCACGCACCATGCGCTCGAGCCGCCCGGATACACGTCCAACTACGGATCGGTGCTCTCGATCTGGGATCGCGCTTTTGCGACGGAGTTCGTGGGCGACGAGCCGCCACGCTTCGGAGTGAGCGGATTGGAGGCCAGCAGCCATCAGCGGCTCGACATGGTGCTGTTGAGCCCGCTCCTCCTCGATCGGCGTACGGACGCCGGCCAGGCTAGCCGATGACCATGCCGGCCTTGCGATAGCCTTCGAGGAGGTGCGTCGCGGCCGCTTCGTCCCTGAACAGCCGCCTTATGACGGCTGCATTGTCGAAGGCATCGGGCTCCATACGCTGCAGGTCGCGCAGCGCGTCGGCCGCTTCGGCCCCTCGGCCGAGCTGCCCGAGCGCCGCAACGATGTACCTGGCGCCGCCCGGGTGGTCCGGTCGCAATGCCAGCGCACGGCGCCCCACCGATATGGCCTCCTCGTAGTTGCGCAACTGATAGTACGCCCCGGCGAGGGCCGGCAGCCACAGGAACATCCGTGTGTCATAGGGACTGAGACGGATCGCGGTGAGCGCGCTGTCGACGGCTTCGGCGGGCCTTCCGCAGTAGTTGAGGAGATAGCCCAGGCTCGCGTGCGCGGCGGCATAGCTCGGATTGAGAGCAATGGCATCGTGCATCGCCTTGACGCCGACCTCGATGCGCCCGGTCCAAAGGCACGCCATGCCGAGGGCGAAGTGCGATCCCGGATTGCGCGGGTCCAGCGAGATGGCGCGCTGGGCCAGCCCGTATGCCTCCTCGAAGGCCCGTTCCCGTCCCTCGATCCATCCGCTGTAGGCCGCATGCAGCCTGTTGAGCACCAACGCTGCCATGGCCTGCGTGTACGTGGGCTCCAAGTCCAGGGCCCGCTGGAAGTAGCCGAGTGCCTTGGCGCTGTCTGCCTTCGCGTATCTATGGTGGTGCCACATTCCGCGCTGGTAGAAGTCGTAGGCGTTGAAGTCGCTGGGCGACCCCGCGATTGCGCGCTGGCTCTCGGCCGTCTGCAGCTCGGGCTGAATGCCTGCTGCGATTCGCGCCGCGATCTCCTCCTGGACCGTGGCGGCACTGGAAAGCTCGCGGTCGAACGTGGTCGCGAACATGTTGTGGCCCGTCGCGGCATCGATCAGCTGAGTGAGGACCCTGATGCTCTTTGCCGACCTGCGGACGCTGCCCTCCACGACGTAGCGTACGCCCAACTCGGTACCGACCTGGCGAACGTCGAGCGCGCGGCCCTTGTAGGTGAACGCGGTATTGCGCGCGATCACCGGAAACTCCCGCCAGCACGCCAATGCGGTGATCGCCTCGTCGGTAAGTCCATCGGCAAAGTATTCCTGCTCGGCATCGCCGCTGGTGTTCACGAACGGCAGGATCGCCACCGACGGGCGCCCGCCGAACCCAAAGACGAGGGGCGGCGGCCGTTCCGCGCTGCGCACGACGATCCGCCGGCCTCCAGCGTCTCCCGCCTCCCCCGAGCCGTCGTCGTCGGCCGCACGCGGCTCCGCGCGCGCCGCATCGTGGACCTCGTCCTTCGCGCGTCGCAGGTCGCGATAGAGGCGCTGCGTCTCGGGCGCGGGCTCCAAATCAAGGCGCGAGCGCAGGACGGTGCGGCATCGCTCGTATTCGAGCATCGCCTGGGCGCGCTGCCCTGTGGCGGCCAGCTGCCGCATCAGCTGGCGGACGGCGTTCTCGTTGGTCGGATCGGCAGCGACGGCCTTGCGCGCGAGGTCGAGGCGCTGCGCGGGAACGCCCGCCTCCTGGCGGCCGACATCGATGCGGGCCTCGCTCCAGCGACGAATGCGCTCCTCGAACTTGAGGCGCTCGGCCACCAGCCAGTGGTCGAACTCGTCACTCAGGTTGTCGAAGCCCTCGAGCAGCAGAGAGCCGCTGAAGACGCTCAGGTCCGACAGGACGTCGAGCACGTCGGCGGCGTCGGGCGTGGCCACCACCAGCGCATCGACACTGACCTGGTCCGCCTTGAGCCTCATGCGCTCCCGCTCAGGCTCAATCACCCTGGAAAAATGCAGGCCCATGGACCGGCTGAGCTCGTGCAGGGCTTGCCTGAGGCTGGCGCGGCCCTGCTCCTCCGGCACGCGGTCCCAGAGCAGCCGCGTCAGCCGGGCCCGCGGGACCCATTGGTCGGCGTTGAGCGCCAGGTAGGAGAGTAGGGCCCGAGGCTTGCGGGACGCCGGCAAGAGATTGCGGCCAGTCGAATCGACAGCCTCCATCGAGCCGATGAGCTTCAGTCGCACCAGGTCGTCTTCTGAGTCTTGGCGCCCCATGCATTCGCCTCTGACTAGGGACAAGAGGGAAATCTCAAGGAGCGCGAACTATTGCGCAAGCATGACACGAGGCTGAGCACGCGGCAATTGACGGTTTATTGACGCTCGCTTGTCTGCCCCTTCACGCACTTCTCCGGCCGCGCGCGTAGCTCTGTGGCTGGCGGCGGCATCGGTGCCGTCGGCACCCCCGGCCGAGCCGCCCCGTGCGACCGTGACAGGAGTGTTCCATGCGCCCATTCGCAATCGTGCTCGCCGTCGTTCTCGGCCTGATCGCCGGCGTTGCCGCCCCGGTCCTTGCCGACCACGTGCCACCCGACATCTGGGATCGTCTCGATCGTGAGCGCTTCTGATGGCGCCCCGGGACGCGCGGGGCTGCTGCAGCCTCGCGCCCCGGCAGCGTCGGAAACCAATTTTTCCGCACACGCCGTCGCGGCGCGCAGTCCGCCGCCGGCAGTCGTGGTCCCTTCAAGTCTTCACAGGGAGAGGCGCCCGTGACCATCAGCAACACCGAGCAGACGCCCGCTGCAGATCTCCCGAGGTGCTGGTCGGGGCAACGCCGGGCTCCTTCAGCGACCACGGCGCAAGGCCCCGACCGTGAGTCGGCGGGTCTTCGGGTGCACGTGGGCGACCGATGCATCCCGCTCACCGGCTCCATGACGCGGGAGGAGGCGATCGCCCGAGTCGAGGCGTACCTGCATCGGGATCGCGAGGAGGCGGCCCGCGGCGCCCTCACCGCCATGCTCGCCATCCAGCGGGCAATGTCATTCTAAGCGTCGGCCCAGGACACCATTGGCACGGCGCGCCGCCGCGATCGTCACGCAGCCCTCCAACCCACCCCTCCGAACGCGAGCGGGGAGCGCCGCAGGAGCGCTCCCCCATTCGCCGTGAGATCGCTTGGCCTCGCCCGCTTCACCGGAACGCGGCGACCCGCGGGGCCTGCTCGGCGATCACGCGGGCATTGTTGAGCTGGGCCGTTCCGGCGGGCTCGCCGGCAACCAGCACCAGCGGGTTCGACCAGATCGGCAGGCGGGGACAGTTACCGCAACGCTGCTTGTAGCTCATGATGTCCCGCCATTTGCTGCCATTGGCGTAGGCAAGATCGTGGCTGGCGCCGATGATGTGCCCGACCTCGTGCGCGAGCGTGAAGTTGGCGGCCGCGCACGCGTGATGCACGACGGCGAACGCCTCGTCGGCGTCGGCGCGCACCCGCGTCGCGAGCCCGCAGCCCTTGGCATCGTCGACGATCAGGATCGCTACGTCGGCCCGGTGGCGGTCGCGCAGGTCATGGACCTCGTCCATGTAGCCGTCGCCCTTGTCGGCAAAGCGCCAGACGTGGTCGAAGTGGGTGTCAAGCTCATGCTCCACGTACGCCGTCCGATAGGCGTGCACGCGGCGCAGCCGGATGTGGCCCAGGTTGCTCAACCGAAAGGAGAGATTGGCTCTCTCGATAGCGACGGAGATCAGCTCGCGCTCAATATTCACGTAGTGGCTCGCCGCCCTGTCGGTGTAGGCAACGAGCACGTCGATCTCAATGGGCGCCATTGCGGGCGTGGGGCCTTCGATGCGGGCGGCAGCTGTGTGCAGTGTCGCCAGATCGAACTGCCCCGCCAGCGCCTCCGCACCCGGGCCCGCCTGGACGCCTATGCCTGCAGTCACGGCCTCGAGCGCGCCTGGGGTAGGGGCGTGGGACGCCAAGTCGGAGGCGGGTAGCCGAGCCGGGGGATCGGCCGCAGCGGGGGATATGACCGCCGCGATCACAACCAAGCCGCATATGGCACACGGTGAGCAGCGCATCGACGCCTCCAATCTCGGCAATGCGAGCGCCGGCTAGGGTGCTGTCCCTTCTCGCTCGCTGGCTTGGATTGGAGGCCGCCGCCGTCAGCTACCTGCACAGCGGGCCGTCATTGGCGCATCAATACTTCGCCAAATTTCGTCAACATCTGGCAGGCGGGGCGTGGCACGGGACCCTCCGCTGCGGCGCTACGCTGCGCAAACCCTCTACGCCATCGACGGGAGGGATCTCGATGGCGCGCCGGTAGGCAAAGGCCCCGCACGGATCGACGGAGCCCCTTGAAAAACCGCTCTAAGCCATTGATTTAATTGGTGGAGCCGAGGGGAATCGAACCCCTGACCTCTGCAGTGCGATTGCAGCGCTCTCCCATCTGAGCTACGGCCCCGCAAGGGTGGGGGCATTTAGGTTGCGCCACTCCTTGTTGTCAAGGAAAGGGCCACCGGGGCGGGGAAAATGGCGCCGTGCTGCCGCCTGCGGCTGCGGCGGGCGCGCCCGGCGAGCGACGGGTCGAGCCCCCGATCGCGGTCGGCACAGCGAGCGCCGCCCTTCGAGCGCCGAGCGACCAGGGCTGGCGGCCCGAAATGGCCCTCTCGCCGCCACCCCTTGCGCAGCGCCGGCGGGCTGGCGCATATGCTGGCCGACAGCTCCACGGGCAGGACCCGCGCGAGGGGGTCACGCCATGCTCACTTATACCGTGCACGAGCCGCCGAATCCTCCGGCCGACCGCATCGACCGGGCCGAGAGCCTCGTCTTCGTCAAGGACGGCTTTGCCTGGCTTGCCCTGCTGTTTGCGCCGCTTTGGCTCCTCGCCCACCGCCTGTGGTGGCCCTTTGTCGGCTATGTGCTCGTCAGTGCCGCCCTGCAGGCTGCTGCCCGCGGCGCCGCGGTCGATCCGGGCTGGGCGGGGCTCGCCGGCTTCGCCGTGAACCTGCTCCTCGCCTTCGAGGCCGACACGCTGCGCCGCTGGAGCCTGGAGCGGCGCGGCTGGCGCACCATCGGCACGGTGACCGGCAAGACCACCGCCGAATGCGAGCGGCGCTTCTTCGACGCCTGGCTGCCCGCGCAGCCGATCCTGGCCGCTGCTGTCACGACGCCGCGCGCCCCCGGCGACGGCTGGCGCCGCCTCGGCGGCCTCATCGGGGCGCGTTGACGCCATGCAGAGCCTCGTCATCATCAACTACGGCTCGGGCAACCTCCACTCCGCCGCCAAGGCCTTCGAGCGCGCCGCCGCCGAGAGCGGGGCGAACGTGCGCGTCTCGGTGACCGACAGCCCTGCGGCGGTGGCGGCGGCCGACCGCATCGTGCTGCCCGGCGTCGGCGCGTTCGCCGACTGCAAGCGCGGGGTGGAGGCGGTGCCGGGCATGTGCGAGGCGCTGGAGACGGCCGTGCGCGGCAAGGGGCGGCCGTTCCTCGGCATCTGCGTCGGGGCACAGCTGATGGCCGAGCGCGGGCTCGAGTTCCGCATCACGCCGGGCTTCGGCTGGATCAAGGGCGACGTGAAGGTGATCGAGCCCGCCGACCCGGCGCTCAAGATCCCACACATGGGTTGGAACACGCTCGACGTCGTCAACCCGCACCCGCTGCTCGCCGGCATCGACACCGGACCGCGGGGCCTGCACGCCTACTTCGTCCACTCCTACCACCTGGCAGCGGCCGACCGCTCCACCGTGGTCGCCGAGACGGACTACGGCGGACCGGTGACCGCGATGGTCGGGGTCGACAACATCGCGGGCACCCAGTTCCATCCCGAGAAGAGCCAGACGCTGGGACTGCGGCTCATCTCCAATTTCCTCAGGTGGGGCCCCTGAAGGGTCCGGATCAGGCCGCCCTGGCCTCCGGTTGCGCCGCCACGGGGAACGCCACGACGTTGCCGCCGCTGTCGGCGTCGCCCTCGGGTCGGCGCCGGCGGAACCAGCGCAGCGCCGTGTTGAGCAGCACGGCCTCGGTCTCGACCTGCTGGATGAGGAGGCCGTCCTCACCGTCGAGATGCGGCTTGAGCCGGCGCTCCAGGGCATCGGCGCGCTCGGCCGACTGCACGTACCAGGTGGCCTCGAGCGGCCGGGCCCAGGCTTGTCCCAGCTGCATGATGGCGCCGGCCAGGGAGCGGCGGGCGGGGGAGGTGAGGTCGTAGGTGATGAGATAGGTGCGCATGGGGGCCATCGGCGAAGCGGGGGTTTCGGTGGGGGACGTTCTGGCGACGCGGCTACAGACGCCAGAACGTAGCGGGAACATGCCGCGATTCGTAGCCGGCGTCGAGCGAAAGTTCCGAATTTGTTCTCTTGCGTGCGCCGGACTCTGTCCAGGTTGCAGCTACGCCGCCCGACGCCGTCGCCCGGCTACTCCGCTCCGTCGAACAGGCCCGGCTGCAGCTCGGGCGGCACGCGGCGGGGGATTCGGCGGTGGGCGCCGTAGTCGACGCGGTCGACGAGCGTCGGGTGGCGCTCGGCGAACAGGGCCATGGCCTTCTCCCGGCTGCCGGGGAAGCGCACTCCCTCCCAGACCTCGTAGAGGCGGCGCGGGTCGCAGCCATAGCGTGCGATCAGGTGCTTGCGGCGGATGCCGAGCCAGCGGGCGATCCAGATGTCGACGGCATCGGCCTCGGTCAGGGAGCGCCTGGGCGGCCGCGCATCGACGGCGGCGAGGACGTTGGGTTGCACGACGCGACCTTGACTGAATACGAGCATCCCCCATTGTGCGCCGACAATGATAGCGAACTGATGGCCGCCTCCCGAGCAGCGGGCCACCAGCAGTGTTCGAGACGCCCGCCGATGATCCTCTATCCCGCCATCGACCTGAAGGACGGCCGCTGCGTGCGGCTCGTGCGCGGCGAGATGGCGCAAGCGACCGTATTCAACGACGATCCCGCGGCCCAGGCACGGCAATTCGCGGACCAGGGCTTTGCCTGGCTGCACATCGTCGACCTCAACGGCGCCTTCGCCGGCAAGCCCGTCAATGCCACGGCGGTGGACGCGATCCTCGGCGCCGTCTCGATCCCGGTGCAGCTCGGCGGCGGCATCCGCAGCCTCGCCACCATCGAGGCCTGGCTCGACAAGGGCATCGCCCGCGTCATCCTCGGAACGGTCGCGGTGCGCAGTCCGCGGCTTGTGCGCGAGGCCTGCGCCGCCTTCCCCGGCCGCATCGCGGTGGGCATCGACGCCCGGGCCGGCAAGGTGGCGGTGGAGGGCTGGGCGGAGGCGAGCGAGCTGGGGGCCGCAGAGCTGGCGCGCCGCTTCGAGGGCGCCGGCGTCGCCGCCATCGTTTATACCGACATCGACCGCGACGGGGTGCTGTCGGGCCTCAACCTGCCGGCTACGGCCGAGCTCGCGCGCTCTACCTCCATCCCGGTGATCGCCTCCGGCGGGCTCGCCGGGCTCGACGACATCGAAGCCCTGCTGCGGCCCGAGCACCGCATGATCGCCGGCGCGATCGCCGGACGCGCGCTCTACGATGGGCGGCTCGATGCAAAGGCGGCGCTGTCGCTCATTGCGCACGGCACGGTTGGCTGACCGCAGTGTACTGCATGGCCCCACTCTCCGTCTTGACGCAATTATCGGCTAATGGGAAAGGGTCGTGCGCGAGCAGGACACTATCGCATCTTGGAATATCGCGACGAGAGCTGAAGTTGGCAGTCGATCGGGCTTCGTCGCGCGCCACCGCGTCCACCGGCAACGACGGAATGTATGCATCAGATCGTTCTCGGCGGCGGTCGATCCCTCAGGAGACTCCCAAAATGAAGCGCGTCGTCACCGGCCTCACCTTATGCCTTCTCCTTTCCGCCCCCGCCTTTGCCGCCTCGCCCAAGATCGAGGCGGCCATCAAGACGTTCAAGGCCGTCGCCGGCGATGCCGCCAGGCTGAAGACGTTCTGCGAGATGACCAAGGCCATGGACGAGGCGGGCGAGAAACCTACCCCCGCGGCGGACGCCAAAGTCGACGGCCTCATGAAAAAGCTGGGCGCGGACTTCGAGAGTGCGTGGAGCGCGGTTGAGGGCCTCGACGAGAACTCGGCCGACGGCAAGGCCTACAACGCCGCGCTCGACGATCTGGCGGGCAAGTGCTCCTGAGCAGCCGGCCGGCCCGATAAGGGCCTGCGAAGGTCATGGGCCGGGCGCGGCAGCCGCTCCCGGCCTTTCGCCGTCGCGCGCCCGCGTGGTAGACATCGCGCATGCAGCAAGAGACGCGCAGAACCCCGACGCGGGACGCGATTGCCACGGCCCCCACCGACCCGGACGCCTTCCTGCTCTGGGCCGCCCGGCAACCGCGCGATCCTGCGTCGCGACCGGCACGACCATGACGGCTGGATTTTCGGATCGGGGCCAGGAGCCCTTCGACGGCATACCGACGGAGACCGAGGCGTTCCTGCGCTGGGGCACGCGGCTCGATCCCCACCACCCCTTCAAGTACGAGCTCTCCGAAGGGAAGATCAGCCGGATGATGATCCAGGTCTCGCGCGCGCATTGGCGTGTAACGGCCAACATCCTGGGCGAGCTCTTGGCGAAGTTGGATCAGACTCGCTTCGAGGCAGGTCCGGCCGAGTTCGGTGTCCGGACTGGCGTCGGCGTGCGCTACCCCGACGCGATAGTGGATCGTGCCAGCACGGGCCTGAGTGACTTGGCCTGCGCGGCGCCCATTCTGATCGTCGAGGTGCTGTCGCCATCGACTGCGGGTCTGGATTTCACAGTCAAGCTGCGCGAGTACAAGGCGATCGCATCGCTGCAGACCTATCTCATCTGCTCCCAGGACGAGCCGCGTGCGTGGGCGTGGTCGCGCGGGCCGGACGGGTCATGGCCCGAGCTTCCGGTCGAGCATGCGGGCCGGGAGGGTGCGATCGCACTCGCCGGCCTCGACGCAGAGCTCGCCATGTCGGCGGTCTTCCGCGGCATCCCCGACGCGCCCACGCTCGAGTGAGCCGATGCTGAAGGTGCGCATCATCCCCTGCCTCGACGTGAAAGACGGCCGTGTCGTCAAGGGCGTCAACTTCGTCGACCTCAAGGACGCGGGCGATCCGGTCGAGGCCGCGGCGGCCTACGATGCCGCCGGCGCCGACGAGCTGTGCTTCCTCGACATCACGGCCAGCCACGAGAACCGCGACACCATCTTTCACGTCGTGGAGCGCACCGCCGAGCGCTGCTTCATGCCGCTCACCGTGGGCGGCGGCGTGCGTACCACCGAGGACATCCGCAAGCTCCTGCACGCCGGCGCCGACAAGGTGTCGATCAACACCGCTGCCGTCACGCGCCGGCAGTTCGTCGCCGAGGGCGCGGACAAGTTCGGCGCCCAGTGCATCGTCGTCGCCATCGACGCCAAGCGCGTCTCCAAGCCGGGCGAGGCACCGCGCTGGGAGATCTTCACGCACGGCGGGCGCACGCCGACCGGTCTCGAGGCGGTCGCCTACGCGCGCGAGGTGGTCGGGCTCGGCGCCGGCGAGATCCTGCTCACCTCCATGGACCGCGACGGCACCAAGGCCGGCTTCGACCTGGAGCTGACGCGCGCCATCGCCGATGCCGTGAGCGTGCCCGTCATCGCCTCCGGCGGCGTCGGCACGCTCGACCACCTGGTGGAGGGCGTGAAGCAGGGCCATGCCAGCGCCGTGCTCGCCGCGTCCATCTTCCACTACGGCACCTTCACCATCGGCCAGGCCAAGCGCCACATGGCCGCGGCCGGCATCCCCATCCGTCTCGACGGCCTGGCCTGACGGGCCGGCCGCTACGCCAGGAACGGATTGGTGCGGCGCTCGTCGCCCATGGTGCTCATGGGGCCGTGGCCGCAGATGAAGACGAAATCGTCGCCGAGCGGCAGCAGCTTGGTCTTGATGGCGCCGATCAGGGCGGCGTGATCGCCATAGGGGAAGTCGGTGCGGCCGATGGAGCCGCGGAACAGCACGTCGCCGACCAGCGCGAAGCGCTGCGCGGCATTGACCAGCACCACCGAGCCCGGCGAGTGCCCCGGGCAATGCAGCACCGAGAAGCTGGCGCCGGCGGCCGACACCTCGTCTCCCTCCTCGAGCCAGCGGTCGGGCGTGACGTTGCGTGCGCCCAACAGCCCCATGGCCAGTCCCTGGGCGGCCA
>DASRDL010000098.1:0-2428 GCA_035652635.1 Hyphomicrobiaceae bacterium
CGCATCGAACGTCGCGGCCGAGACCGCTGCATCGAGCCGCCGCCAGCGCTCGTAGCGCTCGAGCACCATCCCGGAGCCGACGTCGAGGCCCAGCCGCGCCGCGTCGGCCACCGCCTCGGCCAGCGCCGCGACATCGCGCAGACCCAGGTTGAGGCCCTGGCCGGCGATCGGGTGCACGCCGTGCGCGGCATCGCCGACGAGCGCGAAGCGGTCCCGCACCAGCGCGCGGGCCAGATGCATGTCGAGCGGCCAGGAGGCGCGCGGGCCCGCCAGCCGCACCTCGCCCAAGCGCCAGTCGAAGCGCTTCTCCACCTCGGCGAGGAAGCCGGCGTCGTCGCGCGCCAGGATCGCCTGCGCAACTGTCGCTTCCTCGGTCCATGTGACGCACGAGCGGCTGCCCGTGAGCGGCAGGATGGCGAACGGACCCGAGGGCAGGAAATGCTGCACCGCGCGGCCCTCGTGCGGCTCGGTGTGGGCCACGGTGACGACGATGCCCACCTGAGGATAATCCCAGCGCACGATCTGGATGCCAGCCGCCCGACGCAGGGGCGAGCCGCGGCCGTCGGCGGCCACGAGCAGCGCCGCGCGCAGCGCGTGCGAGGCGGCACCGGAGGCCAACTCGACCGTGACGCCGTGCTCGTCGGCCTGGAAGCCTTGCACCGGCGCCTCGCCCATGAGCGCGATGGCGGGACGGGCGGCAGCGGCCGCCAGCAGCGCCGCGCGCAGGCGCCCGTGCTCGACGATGAAGGTGGCGGGCTCGCCGCCGCCCACGGTGTTGTCGTAGGCGACGAGCACGGGACGGAAGGCGTCGTCGAGGCTCGAGTCGGTGATCTCGACCTTCGTCACCGGCTGGGCATGCTCCGCAATCGCCGCCCAGACGCCCAGCACCGACAGCATATGCTTGGAGCCGGCGGCGAGCGCGAAGGCGCGCGCATCCGCCGCCCCCGCTCCCGGCCGCAGGGGCGCGCGGTCGGCGACGGCAATACGGCTGCCGGGGCCCAGGGCGTCGGCCAGCGCGCAGGCGAGCGCCAGGCCGGCGATGCCGCCGCCGGCGATCACCACATCGTGCCGTTTCGCGCCTGCGCTCATGCGAGTTCGCCGCCGTCTGCTTGACAGTCCATGGTCACGAGCCTCCCTTGTCGGCCTCCATCGCCAGCGAGGTGCCTGCAATGCCCGCCAAGTCGGCCAAGAGGACGAGCCGCGCCGTCGCCAACCTGCTCTCCATCCTGGACCTGGAGCAGCTGGAGGATAACCTGTTCCGTGGCCGCAGCCCGCAGCAGGCCTGGCAGCGGGTGTACGGCGGCCAGATCCTGGGCCAGGCGCTGGTGGCGGCCGTGCGCACCGTGGACCCGGCCCGCATAGCCCATTCCCTTCACGCCTACTTCCTGCAGCCGGGCGATCTGGCGCGGCCGATCATCTATGGCGTCGACCGGGTGCGCGACGGCGGCAGCTTCAGCACCCGGCGCGTCACCGCCACCCAGCACGGGCGGGCCATGTTCGTCATGAGCGTGTCGTTCCACAAGACCGAGCCGGGGCTCGAGCACCAGGCGACCATGCCGGCCGTGCCCATGCCCGAGGAGTTGCCGAGCGAGCAGGACCTCAAAGCGCGCATGCTCGCAGAGCTGCCGGAGACCATGCGCAAGTACTGGGAGAGCGAGCGGCCGATCGAGCTGCGGCCCATCGACGTATCGCGTTACTTCGCCCGCGAGAAGCGCGAGCCGGAGCAGCGCATCTGGATGCGGGCGAGCGACCGGCTGCCCGACGATTTGGCCCTCCACCAGTGCGTCCTCGCCTACGCCTCCGACTTCTCGCTCCTCGACACGGCGCTGATCGCCCACGGCAAGCTCATGTTCGACAAGGAGATCCAGCTGGCGAGCCTCGACCACGCCCTGTGGCTGCATCGGCCGTTCCGCGCCGACGACTGGCTGCTCTATGCCCAGGACAGTCCCTCCGGCCACGGTGCGCGTGGCTTCTGCCGCGGCAGCATCTTCACCCGCGACGGGGTGCTGGTCGCCTCGGTGGCGCAAGAGGGTTTGATGCGGGAACGGCTGTCGGATTTCGTGCCCAGGTGAGGGGCAAAAGTTAATTCTTGCCTATGAAATAGGCATCTGTTGCGCGCGTGAAAGGCGCGCCGGAGCTCCTGTTTCGTCTTGTCTATCAGTGGCTTAGACGCGCTTCGCGGAAGTGGCATGTCTTTTGACTCCTGACAGGCGCGTCGCGAACTGCGAGCGGCGAGTGATTGCCGCACCTGCTCCATTTGTGGGCAGGCCGGCCGAGCCAGAAGGGGAGCCACAATGAAGCTGGTGACGGCCATCATCAAGCCGTTCAAGCTCGAAGAGGTCCGTTCGGCGCTGACGGACCTCGGGCTGCAAGGCATGACCGTGATGGAGGTCAAGGGTTACGGTCGCCAGAAGGGGCACACGGAAAT
>DASRDL010000099.1:0-11475 GCA_035652635.1 Hyphomicrobiaceae bacterium
CGGCAAGCTCTCCATGCAGATGCACCATCACCGCTCCGAGCACTGGGTGGTGGTGCACGGCACGGCACGCGTGTCGATCGGCGGCGAGGAGAAGCTCGTGCGCGAGAACGAGTCGGTCTACATCACCGCCACCCAGTGGCACCGGCTCGAGAACCCCGGCAAGACGCCGCTCGAGATGATCGAGGTGCAGATCGGCAGCTACCTCGGCGAGGACGACATCGTGCGCAGCGACGACATCTACCACCGCGCGCCCGAGGAGACGAAGTAGGCGGCAACGGTCATTCCGGAATTTCGCGCCTGCCTCGGGCTTGTCGCGAGGGAAGCGAAATATCCGTGCTCGGCCGGGATGACGCTACTCGGCCGCCTCCGCACGGCCCTCGAAGGGCAGGCCCAGCTCGGACCATAGCGTGATCAGGGCCGACACCAGCCGGTCGATGTCGGCATCCGTGTGCAGCGGCGTGGGCGTGAGGCGCAGGCGCTCGGTGCCGCGCGGGACGGTGGGGTAGTTGATCGGCTGCACATAGATGGCGAAGCGGTCGAGCAGCGCGTCGGTGATGCGCTTGGTGAGCACCGGATCGCCCACCAGCACCGGAACGATGTGGCTCGGGTTGTCCATCACCGGCAGGCCGGCCGCCGCGAGCCGCGCTTTGAGGGTGCGCGCGCGGTCCTGATGGCGCTCGCGCTCGGCACTGCTGGCCTTGAGGTGGCGGATGCTCGCTACCGCGCCCGCGGCAATGGCCGGCGCGAGCGAGGTGGTGAAGATGAAGCCCGGCGCGTAGGAGCGGATGGCATCGCAGATGTCGGCGGAGGCGGCGATGTAGCCACCCATGATGCCGAAACCCTTGGCCAGCGTGCCGTTGATGATGTCGACCCGGTGCATGACGCGGTCGCGCTCGGCGAGGCCGCCGCCGCGCGGCCCGTAGAGGCCTACCGCGTGCACCTCGTCGAGGTAGGTCAGGGCGCCGTATCTCTGGGCCAAATCGCAGATGGCGCCGATCGGGGCCATGCAGCCGTCCATGGAGTAGACCGACTCGAAGGCGATGATCTTCGGCCGCTCCGCCGCCACGGCCTTCAGCTTGGATTCGAGGTCGGCGAGGTCGTTGTTGCGCCAGATGCGCTTCTCGCCAGCGCCGTTGCGGATGCCGGCGATCATCGAGGCGTGGTTCTTCTCGTCGGAGAAGATTACCGAGCCGGGCAGGAGCTTCTGCAGCGTGGCGAGCGTGGTGTCGTTGGCGACGAACGCCGAGGTGAAGAGCAGAGCCGCCTCCTTGCCGTGCAGATCGGCCAGCTCGGCCTCGAGCTCGACGTGGTAGTGGCAGGTGCCGGAGATGTTGCGCGTGCCGCCGGAGCCGGCGCCGGCGATGTCGAGGGCCTCGTGCATGGCGGCGATCACCACCGGATGCTGGCCCATGCCGAGGTAGTCGTTGGAGCACCACACCGTGATCGGCCTGGGACCGGCCGCAGTGAAATGCTGGGCGGCGGGGAAGCTGCCGCGCTCGCGGCGGATGTCGGCGAAGATGCGGTAGCGGCCTTCCTGCTTCAGCGTCTGCAAGGCTTCGGCGAACGCCTGTGCGTAATCCATGGGATGGGAACCTTGCGCATTTTCGCGATTGACGGGGCCTTCGCCGGGGCTGCCCGCCTAGCCCCGCTTCCTGGAGCCATTCTAAACGAGCCGCGGCCCGGCGCCAGCTTCCGCGCATTGTCGCATGCGCATGCCCGCTCAATATTGATCTGACGCAAGCGAGCTCCGGTGCGATTTCGATGCGGTCGGTCGGGCGGCGGGCATGGCGATCACGCTCCCGTTACGGGCAACGGCAACAGGCAGACGCTATGATGGCGGCTCGAGCCCGGCTCGGGCAGATCGCTGAACGGGAGGGGACTGCATGTTGAAGCTCGGCATTCTGGGATGGCTGCGGATCCTCGCAGTCGCCCTTACCATTTTCGCCTTCACGCCGGCCGTGGTGCAGGCCGTCGGCGATCCGCCCAAGGACGAGCCCAAGCCGAAGCCCAAACCCAAGTCGAAACCGAAGCCCAAGCCCAAGCCGAATCCGAAGGACAGCCGCCTCGACGACGACCAGATCTACAGCGTCGGCTACTGGCAGGCGAAGGGCGGCCAATACGCCGCGGCGCTCGCCACATTGCGCTCGGCCCGCAACCAGGCCGATCCGCGGATCGCCACCATGATCGGCTTCTCGCTGCGCAAGCTGGGCCACGTGGACGAGGCCATGGGCTACTACCACGGGGTGCTCGCGGCCCATCCCGACCGCACCACGACGCGCCAGTACCTGGGCGAGGCCTACCTCCAGCTCGGCGAGCCCGGCAAGGCGAAGGAGCAGCTGGCGGAGATCGCCAAGCGCTGCGGCGTCGCCTGCGAGGACTACCAGCTGCTCGCCGCCGAGATTGCCAAGTTCGAGGGCCGGTCGGGCTGAGCCGCTACCTCGCTCGCCCCGCCTCGCGGGGCGAGCGATTCAATGCGACAGCGTGCGCAGGAAGGCGACGAGGTTGCGCTTCTCCTCTCCCGTCAGCCGCAGGTCGCGGCGAAGCGACGGTGCCAGCGACGGCCGCTTGCGAAGACCGCCGGCGTAGTGCGCCACCACGGCCTCCAGCGTGGCGAGCGAGCCGTCGTGCATGTAGGGCGCGGTGCGGGTGAGCTCGCGCAGGCTCGGCGTCTTGAAGGCCGGCAGCCCGGCCGTGCCGCCCGCCACCAGCGCGCGCCCGGCGTCGCTGCCGGGAAGGCCGATATCATGGAACTTGTCGTCGGTGAAGCGCCAGCCGACGTGACAGAGCACGCATGCGCCCTTGCCTGTGAAGAGTCGGAAGCCATCGAGCTCGGCCGCCGTCAGGGCGCCGGCGTCGCCGTCGATCCAGGCGTCGAAGCGCGTGGGCGGCGAGACGAGCGAGCGCACGTAGGCGGAGAGCGCGGCCGCGACGTTGGCCTGCGAGACAGGCTCCGCCCGACCGAACACCGCACGGAATGCCGCAGCGGTATCGTGGTCGGACTCCAGCCGGGCCAGGATCGTCGGCCAGTCGCCGTCCATCTCGTCGGGCGCCGCGATCGGCATGACCACCTGCGCCTCGAGCGAGGGCGCGCGCCCGTCCCAGAAGTAGTGCTTGCCCCAGGCCAGGTTCCACAGGCTCGGCGTGTTGCGGCGCAGGGGCGCTCCGGACAGGCCCCTTGCCCGGCGCCGTCCGTCGGTGAAGGCGAGCTCGGGCCGGTGGCAGCTGACGCAGGCCCGCTCGCCGTTGCGGGAAAGGCGGGTGTCGGCGAAGAGCCGTGCTCCCAGGGCGACCTTCCCGGGTGTCGATGGATTGTCGGCCGGCGCAGGCGGCGGAGTTGGCGGACGCGCGAACAGGGCGCGCCAGACGGACGCCGCATCGGGTTTCGCCGCGTCCCCCGCCTCTGCGGGCAAACATGCCGCGAGCAGTGCGAGCACCAGGGCGATGAGCCCCGCCCCGTGGCGTGCCGCGGGCGACGATGGACGCCGCCCGATGCGCTGCGAGCTTGCGTGCCGGTGGAACGGGTCCCCGCTGACCCGGCAGCCGGGCAGGTCCCACCTGCGAGCGTTCTCCGGGCTACTTCGCTTCCAGTCCGGCCTTGGCACACTGCTCGTCCTGGTCGCCGGTGACTCCGCTCACCCCGACCGCTCCGGTCACCTTGCCGTCCACCGAGATCGGCAACCCCCCGGGAGAGGCGAATACGCCGGGCAGAGTGGCGGTCGCGGGGCTGCCCTTGTTGATCACATCGGCGAACACCCGCGTCGGACGACGATAGGTGGCAGCCGCCCTCGCCTTGCCGATGGCGATGTCCATGCTGGCGGTTTGGGTGTTCTCCATGCGCTCGAAGTAGACGAGGAAGCCGTGCGTGTCGACGATCGACACGGCCACGTTCCAGCCGTTCTTGGCGCACTCGGCGAGCGCTCCGGCGGCGATCTTCTTCGCAGTCGTGATGTTGACCGAGGGACCGTACTCGGGACGACGCTCCTGTGCCTGCCCAACGGTGGCACCCGCGACGGCAAACCCCAAGGCGGCGACGCTCCCGACAAACGCTCTTCGAGACATGTGTCCTCCCTGCAATCACTTGTTTGTCGACGATAGGCGGGTGGGCGCGCGAAAAGCGCCCACTCCCGTTCACGCTACCACCGGAGGGGCAGGGTCGGGCGCAGGAAAAATCGCACCGAGGGTGGAATAAACGCGCAAGCGCAGGCGTATCGCGGGAAAGCGCCGCATGCGGCCTACTTTACTGCCGACGCGGCCGCGCGCCCCGCTATGCGGCCCGAGAACAGACAGCCGCCGAGGAAGGTGCCTTCGAGCGCGCGGTAGCCGTGCATGCCGCCGCCGCCGAAGCCTGCCACCTCGCCCGCGGCGTAGACGTTGCCGAGCGGGGAGCCATCCGGCTTGAGAACGCGCGCCTCGAGATCCGTGGCAAGGCCGCCCAGCGTCTTGCGCGTGAGGATCCACAATCGCACGGCGATCAGCGGCCCGTTGGCCGGATCGAGCAGGCGGTGCGGCCTGGCCACCCGGATCAGCTTGTCGCCCAGATAGTTGCGCGCGCCGCGGATGGCCGTGATCTGCGCGTCCTTGGTGAACGCGTTGTCGATCTCGCGGTCGCGGGCGGCGATCTCGCGCTCGAGCGAGGCCCGGTCGATGAGCGCCTCGCCGGTGAGCTCGTTCATGCGCTCGACGAGGGCACTGAGGTTGCGCTCCACGATGAAGTCGGCGCCCTTCTCCATGAAGGCCTTGACCGGCGGCGGGGCTCCGCCCATGCGCCGCGAGCGGACGATCTGGAGCCAGCTGCCGCTGGTCAGATCCGGGTTCTGCTCGGAGCCGGAAAGCGCGAACTCGCGCTCGATGATCTTCTGGCTGAGCACGAACCAGGAGTAGTCGTAGCCCGTGCGCATGATGTGCTCGAGCGTGCCCAGCGTATCGAAGCCCGGAAACAGGGGCACCGGCAGCCGCCGGCCGCGCGCATCGAGCCATACCGAGGAGGGGCCGGGCAGGATGCGGATGCCGTGCCGCGACCAGATCGGGCTCCAGTTCTGGATGCCCTCCGTGTAGTGCCACATGCGGTCGCGGTTGATGACGGCGCCGCCGGCCGCCTCCGTGATGGCGAGCATGCGCCCGTCGACGTGGTCCGGCACGCCGCAGATCATGCGGCTCGGCGGCGCCCCCAGCCGTTTCGGCCAGGACTGGCGTACGAGCTCGAGGTTGCCGCCGATGCCGCCCGAGGCGACGATGACGGCCTGTGCCTTGAAGGCGAAATCGCCGACCACGGTGCGCGAGCTCGGGCGGCCCCGCTCCACGCCGGTCGCCTCCAGCACCTCGCCGCGCACTCCGTCGACGACACCGGCGGTGGCGGTGAGCGCGCTGACGCGATGGCGGAAGCGCAAGGTGGCGCGGCCTTGTTTCTGCGCCTCGCGCAGGCGCTTCACGAACGGCGCGATGAGGCCCGGCCCCGTGCCCCAGGTGACGTGGAAGCGCGGCACCGAGTTGCCATGGCCCGTGGCGGTGTAGCCGCCGCGCTCGGCCCAGCCGACGATGGGGAACCAGGAGAGGCCCTTGGCGCGCAGCCACGCCCGTTTCTCACCGGCAGCGAAGGCGACATAGGCTTCGGCCCACTTGCGCGGCCAGTGGTCCTCGTCCCGGTCGAAGCCGGCCGAGCCCAGCCAGTCCTGCAGCGCGAGGTCGTGGCTGTCGCGGATGCGCATGCGCCGCTGCTCGGGGCTGTCGACGAAGAACAGGCCGCCGAACGACCAGAAGGCCTGCCCGCCCAGGGACTGCTCGCCCTCCTGGTCGAGGAGGATGACCTTGGCGCCGGCGTCGGTCAGCTCGGTGGCGGCCACGAGCCCCGCGAGCCCGCCGCCGATGACGATGGCATCCGCGTCCACCTTGGTTCTCCTCTCCCTCTCCCCGCGTGCCGTTCCGCACCGCCGGCCCTCCGCCCTGAACCCCGAAGGAACGCCGGGAAAGGGCCGGGCTGGGGGGCGGCACGAATTGCCGACATCGCCTCTGGCTGCTCCTCACCCTAGCCCTCTCCCCACTGGCGTGGGGAGAGGGAACCCACCTCGGCCGGCTCCAGTCCTGGCGAGCCGCCTCGGGCCCTCTCTGCGGCCTTGACGAGACCGACGATGCGCTCCGTCAGGGGTGCCGCCGTGCCGGTCTTGGTCGCCAGCGCCAGGATGGCACCCTGCAGGTGGTCGATCTCGGTCGTGCGCCCCCGCAGCAGGTCCTCCCACATGGAGGAGCGCGCCGCCGGATCGATCGCCAGCATGCGCCGCGCCACGAGCCGGAACAGCCGGTCGGGCAGGCGCAGGATGGTGGGAATGGCGCGCGGCGGGACGCCTTCGACGCCGGCAGGGCGGATGCCCGCGGCCTCGAGCACGGCCAGCGCCTCGCTCACCTGATCGGCGAGCAGCCGTCGCCAGCGCCGGTCGGCGAGCTGCTGGGCCAGCGGCACGCCTGAGAGCGCATTGAGCGCATTGTTGAGGTTGAGGAGCAGCTTGCCCCATTGCAGCGGTCCCATGTTCGCCCGCTCGGCCGCCCTGGCGCCCGGGACGTCGAGGGCCTCGCGCAGGCCGGGCACGCCGGTGGCGATCATGATGGTGCCACTGGTGGTGCGCTGGAAGTGGGGCGGACGCCCTTGCTGCCTGCTCTGCACGACGTTGAACGGCACCATGCCCGGGACAATGGTGCGCTTCGGACCGAGCCGCAGTTGCAGCGTCTCGACATTGCCGACGCCGTTCTGCAGGCTGACGACCACCGCGGCGGGCGGCGCGTGGCGGGCGATCAGGTCCGCCATTGGCGCCGTGTCGCCGCTCTTGACGGTAACGAGCACGATCCTGGCCGACGCGAGCGCGAAATCGGGGTTCGGGCTGACCTCCAGCGCCGACGGCGGCAGGACCGCGTCGAGCCCGTCGAGGTCGGAGACGTGCAGGCCGGCGTGAGCGATGTCGTCGGCCAGGATCGGCCGCGCCAGCAGCGTCACCTGGCGTCCGGCCAGCGCCAGGCACCCGCCCACGTAGCAGCCGATGCTGCCGGCGCCGGCAACGACTATGCGCGCGGTTCCCTCCGCCATCGGCGGGAGATTGCCACAGCCCTGGCCGCACGCCCATTGTCCCGGCCCGCAGCGGGCGTACACTTGCATTATTGTGCATGCTGAGCTAGCAATCTGGAATAATAATGCATATCTCGCCGTCCCGGTGGCGCGGGAAGAGGCAAGGTGCAAGGCTTCGGACCCCAAAGGGAGGTTCCGGTCGATGGCAGCACGCATCGACTTCCAGACCGATCCGTCGCGCTACCGACACTGGAAGCTCGTCTTCGAGGGCGAGGTCGCCCGCCTCGTCATGGACGTCGACGAGAACGCCGGCCTGTTCGAGGGCTACCAGCTCAAACTCAATTCCTATGATCTGGGCGTCGACATCGAGCTTGCCGACGCCGTGCAGCGGCTGCGCTTCGAGCACCCCGAGGTGAAGGTGGTGATCCTGCAGTCCGGCAAGGAGCGCGTGTTCTCGGCCGGTGCCAACATCCGCATGCTGGCCGGCTCCTCGCACGCCCACAAGGTCAACTTCTGCAAGTTCACCAACGAGACCCGCAACGCCATGGAGGATGCGAGCGCCGCCAGCGGGCAGAAGTATCTCTGTGCCGTGCGTGGCACCGCGGCAGGCGGCGGCTACGAGCTGGCGCTGGCGACCGACTACATCCTGCTCGCCGACGACGCCAACTCGACGGTGGCGCTGCCCGAGCTGCCGCTGCTGGCCGTCCTGCCCGGCACCGGCGGGCTCACGCGCGTCACCGACAAGCGCAAGGTGCGCCGCGACCTGGCGGACGCCTTCTGCACCATCGAGGAAGGTGTGAAGGGCGCCCGCGCCGTGAAGTGGCGGCTCGTCGATCAGGTCGTGCCCAACTCCAGGTTCGAGCAGGCCGTGAAGGATGCCGCTGCCAGGCTGGCCGCTGCCTCGGATCGGCCTGCCGGCGCCAAGGGCATCGCGCTCGTGCCGATCGAGCGCACGTTCGCCGCCGACGCCGTCACCTACTCGCGCCTCAAGGTGGAGATCGACCGGACGGCGCGCCGGGCGACCATCACGCTGCTGGGTCCCGATATGCCGCCGCCGGCCTCCGCCGAGGCCATGGTGGAGCAGGGCGCCCGCTTCTGGCCGCTGCGGCTCGCCCGCGAGCTCGACGACGCCATCCTGCACCTGCGCCTCAACGAGCCCGACGTCGGCCTCCTCGTCTTCAAATCGCAGGGCGAGCCTGCGGCCGTGCTGGCCTTCGATGCCTTCCTCGACGCCAACGGAAGTCACTGGCTGGCGCGCGAGATCGTGCACTACTGGAAGCGCACCCTGAAGCGCATCGACGTGACCTCGCGCTCCCTGGTGGCGCTGATCGAGCCGGGGAGCTGCTTTGCCGGCACGATCGCCGAGATTGCTTTCGCCTGCGACCGCTCCTTCATGCTGATCGGCGGCTCCGCCGGCGACAACCGGCTGCCGGCCACGCTCGCCCTGTCGACCTGCAACTTCGGCGCCTATCCCATGGGCAACGGCCTCACGCGGCTGGCGACCCGCTTCCTGGGCGAGCCGGCGAGCATCGATGCGGCGCGCGCCGCGCTCGGCCGCCCGCTCGAGGCCGAGGACTGCGAGCGTCTGGGCCTCGTGACCAGCGCGCTCGAGGGCATCGACTGGGACGACGAGGTGCGCATCTTCCTCGAGGAGCGCGCCTCCTTCTCCGCCGACGGGCTCACTGGCATGGAGGCCAATCTGCGCTTTGCCGGCCCGGAGACCATGGAGACCAAGATCTTCGGCCGCCTCACGGCGTGGCAGAACTGGATCTTCCAGCGCCCGAACGCGGCCGGCGCCGAGGGCGCGCTGAAGCGCTACGGCACCGGCGTGAAGGCCAATTTCAACCCGGAGAGAATCTAGGTGAGTGGTGAGACGGCGAGTAGCGAGGTTCGGTCGGTGCTTTGCGGAACGGATGGTCCCCGAGCCGCGATGATGGAAGGCAAGGCTTCCGCTCGGTGAGGCGCGCCACTCACGATCTCACCACTCACCATCTCACCTGCCACGTAGCCGACACAAAGCGAAACCGACACACGGACACACACAACAAAAGAGACACCCCGATGCCCGAGACCACCCACGTCGATTATTCGACCAAGATCCCCAACAACGTCGGCCTGCTGGACGACCAGCGCGTGCTCAAGGCCCTGGAGCAATGGCACCCCGGCTATATCGACTGGTGGATGACCATGGGGCCCGAAGGCTTTCAGACCTCCGATGTCTACCTGCGCACCGCCGTCTCGATCGACCCCAAGGGCTGGGCCAAGTTCGACTACGTGAAGATGCCGCAGTATCGCTGGGGCGTCCTGCTCGCACCGCGCGTCGAGGACCGCCGCGTCAACTTCGGCACCCACAAGGGCGAGAAGGCGTGGCAGGAGGTGCCGGGCGAGTATCGCGCGATGCTGCGCCGCTTGATCGTCATCCAGGGCGATACGGAGCCCGCGAGCGTCGAGCAGCAGCGTCACCTGGGCAAGACCGCGCCCTCGCTCTACGACATGCGCAATCTGTTCCAGGTCAACGTCGAGGAGGGCCGCCATCTGTGGGCGATGGTCTATCTGCTGCACAAGTACTTCGGCAAGGACGGTCGCGAGGAGGCCGATGAGCTCCTGCAGCGCCGCTCCGGCGACGCCGACAAGCCGCGCATGCTCGGCGCCTTCAACGAGGCGACGCCCGACTGGCTGTCGTTCTTCATGTTCACCTACTTCACCGACCGCGACGGCAAGATGCAGCTGGAAAGCCTGGCACAGTCGGGCTTCGACCCGCTCTCCCGCACCTGCCGCTTCATGCTGACCGAGGAGGCGCACCACATGTTCGTCGGCGAGACCGGCGTGGGGCGCATCATCGAGCGTACCTGCCAGGCGATGAGGGAGGCCGGCATCGATGACCCCTACGACATCGCCGCCGTGCGCAAGCTGGGCGTGATCGATCTGCCCACCATCCAGAAGAAGGCCAACCTCCACTTCACGCTGTCGCTCGACCTGTTCGGCTCGGAGGTCTCAACCAACGCCGCCAACTACTACAACTCGGGCCTCAAGGGCCGCTTCCAGGAGACGCGCATCGAGGACGACCATGAGCTGAGGACAGCCACCTACCCGGTGAGCAAGCTGGTGGACGGCAAGGTGAAACTGGTCGACGAGCCGGCGCTCACCGCCATCAACATGCGCCTGCGCGACGACTACGTGGCCGACTGCGCCAAGGGCGTGGAGCGCTGGAACAAGGTGATCGAGAAGGCCGGCATCGGCTTCAGGATCGAGCTGCCGCATGTGGCCTTCCACCGCCACATCGGCGAGTTCGCCAACATCAAGGCCTCGCCCAAGGGCGAGGCCATCAGCGAGGCCGAGTGGGCCAGACACAGGGACGAGTGGCTGCCCTCCAAGGCCGACGGCGACTTCATCGAGAGCCTGATGCAGCCGTGCTGGGAACGGGGCAAGTTCGCCAACTGGATCGCGCCGCCCAAGGTCGGCATCGACAACAAGCCGGGCGACTTCGAGTACGTGAAGATCCACCAGGCCTGACGAGCAGCAGCGATACGCCGCGGCCAATCGACGCCGCCCGCGCTACGGAGATCGGGCGAGAGTCAAGTCGTCGAGCACCCGAGGGTGGCACGCGGCAGGACTCGCGAGAGGGGGGACGAGCACTTTCACCGCGCATGCTCGATCGTCTCATGCTCTGCAAGGAAGGCGGCGTATCGCAGCGCTTCGGCGATGTCCTCGGGCTCCAGATACGGGTAGGCCATGAGGATCGTCTCGCGGGTCTCCCCGGCAGCGAGCAGACCGAGCAGTCGGGATGCGGGGAAGCGCAGTCCCTGAATGCATGGCTTGCCTGAACAGACGGCCGGGTCGACCGTGATGCGCTCGAATGTCATAGAACACAGTATAGCATTCCGGAATCCGAGGCCGTGAACGGCTGCGGTCGTTCTCGGATCGGCGCCGTAGGCGAGCCCCGGACGATCGGCTATATCGTCCGACGAGGTACAGCAAGGGAGGACTGCGCGATGCGTGCAACGAAGCTCGTCGTTTCCAGACGTGGGGTGATGAAAGGCGGCTCGGCGCTCGCGGTCGCGACCGCGGTCCCGACCGGGTGGGCCATCGCCCAGGCCAAGCCCTTGAAGGTCGGCCTGATGCTGCCCTACTCGGGCACCTACGCCAAGCTCGGCGAGAACATCACCTTCGCCATCGAGCTGCTTCTGGCCGAAAAGGGCGGCAAACTCGGCGGCCGCGAGGTCCAGTTCGTCAAAGTCGACGATGAGTCCAAGCCGGAGCTCGCACCGCAGAACGCCGACCGGCTCGTCAAGCGCGACCAGGTCGACGTGCTGATCGGCACGGTGCACTCCGGCGTGCAGATGGGCATCCACAAGGTGGTGTCGGAGAGCGGCACCCTCACCATCGTGCCCAATGCCGGCAACGTCGCCGTCACGCGCGAGCTG
>DASRDL010000100.1:0-4806 GCA_035652635.1 Hyphomicrobiaceae bacterium
CCTCGCCGGCATGATCTGAGCGGGCGATCGTGGTCGCGGCCGTCACGCCACACCCAGCGCCGTCGGACGTGATCCGCCTGTCCGGCGTGCGCTTCGCCTGGCCGGGGCGCACCTCCTTCTCGCTCGCCGTCGACAGCTTCACGCTGGCGCGCGGCAAGCGCGTGCTGCTGATCGGCCCGTCGGGGAGCGGGAAGTCGACGTTCCTGAGCCTCGTCTGCGGTATCGTTGCGCCGCAGGCGGGCGCAATCGACATCCTCGGCACCGACATCACCAGGCTGCCGGCCTCGGCCCGTGACGGCTTCCGCGCCGAGCACTTCGGTATCATCTTCCAGATCTTCAATCTGCTGCCCTACGGCACCGTCATCGACAACGTGCTGCTGCCCTTGAGCTTCGCACCCGGCCGCCGCAAGCGCGTCGTCGCCAAAGGCACACCCGAGGCGGAGGCGGAGCGTCTGCTCGGCCGGCTCGGGCTCGAGCCGCATCTGACGCGCGGGCCCTCGGCCGCCAACCTGAGTGTCGGCCAGCAGCAGCGGGTGGCCGCCGCCCGTGCGCTGATCGGCGCGCCGGAGGTGATCGTCGCCGACGAGCCGACCTCGGCGCTCGACCGCAATCGCCAGGCCGCCTTCCTCGACCTGCTCTTCGCCGAGGCCGCCGAGGCCGGCGCCACGCTCGTCATGGTGAGCCACGACGAGACGCTCACCGATCGCTTCGACGAGGTGATGCGGCTCGACGAGATCGCCGTCTGCCGCCACGGGGACGCCCCATGATCGTGCTGCGGCTGGCCCTGCAGTCCCTGCGCAACCGCTGGCTCACGGCTGTGCTCACCGTGCTCGCAATCGCCGTCAGCATCATGCTGCTCCTGGGGGTGGAGAAGGTGCGCGCCGGGGCGCGGCAGAGCTTCGCCGACACCATCTCCGGCACCGATCTGATCGTCGGCGCCCGCAGCGGTGCCATCCAGCTGCTGCTCTACTCGGTGTTCCGCATCGGCAACGCCACCAACAACATCACCTGGACGAGCTACCAGGACATTGCGCAACGCCCCGAGGTCGCCTGGGTGGTGCCCCTGTCGCTGGGCGACAGTCACCGCGGCTTCCGCGTGCTCGGCACGACGCCGGCCTACTTCGAGCACTACCGCTACCGCCAGGCGCGCGGGCTCGTCTTCCGTGCCGGCGGGCCGTTCTCGGACCTGTTCGATGCGGTGATCGGGGCCGACGTGGCCGCCGCGCTCGGCTACAAGGTGGGCGATCCAGTGGTCATCTCGCACGGGCTCGGCGCCGTCTCCTTCGTCGCTCACGACGACAAGCCGTTCCGCATCGCCGGCATCCTGGAGAAGACCGGCACGCCGGTCGACCGCACCGTGCACGTGAGCCTCGAGGCCATCGAGGCCATTCATGTCGACTGGCAGAGCGGCGCCCGCATCCCCGGCCAGTCGGCCACGGCCGCCGAGGTGCGCGAGATGGACCTCACCCCCAAGGCGGTGACGGCGGCGCTCGTGGGCCTCAAGTCGCGGCTCGCCGCCTTCCGCGTGCAGCGGGCGATCAACGAGTACCCGCAAGAGCCGCTGTCGGCGATCCTCCCGGGCGCCGCGCTGCAGGAATTGTGGGGGCTGGTCGGCACGGCGGAGACGGCGCTGCAGGCGGTCTCGGCCATGGTGGTGGCGACGGCCCTGCTCGGCATGGTCACCATGATTCTGACCACCTTGAACGAGCGGCGGCGCGAGATGGCCATCCTGCGCTCGGTGGGCGCGCGCCCGCGCACCGTGCTCGGGCTCCTGATGGCCGAGGCCGGCGTGCTGACGCTGGCCGGAATTGCGCTCGGCATCGTTCTCCTTTACGTCGCCTTATTGGTGCTGCAGCCCTGGGTCGACGCCACCTACGGGCTCAGGCTGCCGATCGAAGCGCCGAAACCGGCCGAGCTGGTGACGCTGGCGGCCGTCGCGGTGGCCGGCTGTCTCGCAGGCCTCTTGCCGGCGTGGCGCGCCTATCGCCTGTCGCTGGCGGACGGCATGACGGTGAGGACATGATGGGGAGCTGGGGCATGTCAGCCAAGGGGCGCACCTGGGTGTTCGCTGCGACTGTCGGTCTCGCGCTGTCGGGGACGGGGCCGCTCGGCGCCGTCGAGCCGCTTATGGAGCTGCAATGGAGCCAGCTGGTGCCGCCGGCGCCGCCCAAGCCGCCCAAGCCGTTCTTCGCCGGACGCAGCGGGCCCGTCGACTTGGGCAGGCTCGGCGGCCCCGACGACGGCACGCCGGCGCCGCCGCCGCTGCCCGAGGGCCGCTGGATGTCCGTGCCCGCCCGCCCCGGCGCCAATGCGACGCCGGCACCGGTGGTGGAGAGCCTGTCCGGCAAGCGCGTGCACATCGGCGGCTACGTCGTGCCGCTCAGCTTCGACGCCACCAGGGTCACCGACTTCCTGCTGGTGCCGTTCGTGGGCGCCTGCATCCACGTGCCGCCGCCGCCCGCCAACCAGATCATCTACGTCAAGATCGAGCAGGGCCTGGACGTGAAGGGAACCTTCGATCCCGTGTGGGTGACGGGCACGCTCAAGGTGACGCCGACCTTCACCGGTCTCGCCGATGCGGGCTACACGCTCGATGCGGAGAAGGTCGAGCCGAGGCCCGGAGGATGATGCGGATGCGGTCCCTGCAGGCTCTCGCTGTCGCGGCGCTCGCCGCCCTCCTCGCGCCGCTCCTTTCCGGTCGCGCATCGGCCCACCCGCATGTGTGGATCACCTTCGAGGCCACGGTGCTCTACGACAACGGCCGGTTCACGGGCCTCGAGCAGAAGTGGACGTTCGACGAGTACTACACGGCCATGGCCATCGAGGGCCTCGACAAGAACAAGGACGGCGTCTACGACCGCGAGGAGCTCTCCGAGCTCGCCAAGGTCAACATCGAGGGCCTCAAGGAGTTCGCCTACTTCACCTATCCAGTGGCCGCGGGCCATGACGTGAAGCTCAAGGACCCCAAGGACTACTGGCTCGAGCACAAGGGCGGGGTGCTTTCGCTGCATTTCGTTCTGGAGTTCGCCGAGCCGGTGCCGGCAGCGGCCAAGGATTTTGCCTTCGTGGTGCAGGACCCGGCGTTCTACATCGCCTTCCTGCCCGCCAAGGTGGACCCGGTGAAGTTCTCGCCCGGCACGCCGAAGGCGTGCAAGGCCACCGTCGGCAATCCCAAGCGCGAGGGCGACGAGGACGCCGACCGCCTGGCCAAGGCCTTCGCGGCGCTCGCCACGCCGGTGAGCGTCGCCAAGGCCGTCTCGATCGATTGCGCCGGGCCCTGATCCACCGACGGGAATTGCGCCACACGCAACGTCATCCCGGCGCCGAGGGCGCCCGACAGGGCGGCCGAGGGAACAGGCCGGGACCCATGCACGCCTCGGGGTCCGCTGCACGCGCGATCGACGCACCGCGCCCCCGATCGCAGGGCACTCACCCGATCGCGCAAGACATCGACCCCGGCCTTCACCGCGCGGTGTACTGGGTTCCGGCCTGCGCCGGAAAGACGCTACGTTGCCGGGATGATGTTGGCATGAGGTGCCGCGCCGGCGGGCGCGCTTGACTTGGGAACATCGTGCCTGTCGAGTGCCCCTCGCAACGGCAGCGAGGATGGGTGCGGACATGGCGAATGCACTGAGGGGCGCGGACGTCCTGGCGCGCACGCTCGAGCGGGCCGGGCTCACCACCGTCTTCACGCTCTCCGGCAATCACATCATGGCCGTGTTCGATGCCGCCTTGGGCACCGGCCTCAGGCTGATCCACGTGCGCCACGAAGGCGCGGCCGTGCACATGGCCGATGCCTGGGCGCGCCTCACGGGCCAGTGCGGCATCGCCATGGTCACCGGCGGTCCCGGCCACGCCAACGCCGTGGGCGCGCTGGTGACGGCGCAGGCGGCCGAATCGCCGCTCGTGCTGCTGTCGGGGCACGCGGCCACCGCCGAGCTCGGCCGCGGCGCCTTCCAGGAGTTGCGCCAGGCCGACATGGCGGCGCCTGCCACCAAGGCCTCGTGGACCGCGCGCTCGGCGGCCGAGCTCGGGCAGGATCTCGCCCGCGCGGTGCGCATCGCCACCTCCGGCCGGCCGGGCCCGGTGCACCTGAGCCTGCCCTCCGACGTCCTGGATGAACTGGTCGACGACGATCCCTCGCTGTGGCCGCAGCCGGCCGAATTCAGCCCCGACGCGCAGCCGCTGCCTGCTGCGGCGGCCGAGGCCGCGCTGACTGCGCTGACCGCGGCCGAGCGGCCGCTGATCCTGGCCGGGCCGGCGCTGTGCACGGCGCCGGGCCGCTCGCTTCTCGCGCGGCTCGAGGCCGCCACCGGCGCGCCGGCCATCGGCATGGAGAGCCCGCGTGGCCTCAACGATCCGGCGCTGGGCGCGTTCGCGGAGACGGTGGCGCGCGCCGACCTGATCCTGCTGCTTGCCAAGCCCCACGACTTCACGCTGCGCTTCGCCGAGCCGCCGTTCGTCGATGCCGCCTGCCGGCTGATCGTCTTCGACCCTGATCCGGCGCTGATCGAGCGCGCCGCCCGCGAGAAGGGTGCGCGCCTCATCCACCGGGCGGTGGCCGATCCGGCGGCAGCCGCCGAGACGCTGATTGCGAGATCGGCGGGCAAGCGCCGTGCGCCGGAAGGCTGGCGCGGCGAGGTGGAGGCCGCCCTGCGCTACCGTCCCGAGGCGTGGCGCACGCTCGAGGGCGCGGGGGGCGGCAGGCTGCATCCGATCGAGATGTGCCGCGCCATCGCCGCCGTCCTCGAGAAGCACCCCGATGCGGTGCTGGTGTGCGACGGCGGCGAGATCGGCCAGTGGGCG
>DASRDL010000101.1:0-4120 GCA_035652635.1 Hyphomicrobiaceae bacterium
GTCGCCCACCTCGTGCGCAACAACATCTACGTCTACGGCATCCGCGGCGAGGGCCGCAGCGCCACGCACCGCGCCGAGGCCTTCATGCGGGCGAAGCGCTTCGATGCGCGCCTGATCCACACCCACACCTTCAAGCTCGAGCAGCTGCCGGAAGCGCTGCGCTATGCGCGCGACCGGGTCGAGGATGCCATCAAGGTGGTGGTGAAGACGCGCTGATGCTGCTGCTGCGGCACGCCCCGCCTCGCCTCCCCCGGCTGCGCAATCCCGGCGCGCGCTTGTCGACGGGCGCCGCATGCAGTAGGTGCGGGACATGCTTCGCATCGTCTTCATGGGAACGCCGGACTTCGCGGTGCCGACGCTCGCCGGCATCCTGGCGGCGGGGCATCGCGTGCCGGCTGTCTACACGCAGCCCGCCCGGCCGGCGGGACGCGGCATGGAGCCCAGAAAGTCGCCCGTGCAGCAGCTGGCCGAGCGCCATGGGCTCGCGGTGCTGGCGCCCGCCAGCCTGCGCAGCGAGGAGGCGGCCCGCGCCTTCGCCGCGCACGGCGCCGATGTCGCCGTCGTCGTCGCCTACGGGCTGATCCTGCCCCCGGCGATTCTGGCGGCGCCGGCCCACGGCTGCCTCAACCTGCACGCCTCGGCCCTGCCGCGCTGGCGCGGCGCCGCACCCATCCAGCGCGCCATCATGGCGGGCGACATGGAGACCGCAGCGACCGTCATGCGCATGGAGGCGGGACTCGACACCGGGCCCATCTGCCTCAGCGAGCGCGTGAAGATCGGCACGGACACGACGGCAGGGGAGCTGCACGACGCGCTGGCGCAGATCGGGGCGCAGCTGATGGTGCGGGCACTGGGCCTCCTCGAGCGGAACGCTCTCGTCTGCACGCCGCAGCCCGACGAAGGTGTCACCTACGCCTCCAAGATCGACAAGGCCGAGACCCGCATCGACTTCACCCGCCCCGCCGCCGAGGTGCACAATCGCGTGCGGGCCCTGTCGCCCGCTCCCGGTGCCTGGATCGAGGTCGCGCACGAAGGCGGGCCTCAGCGTATCAAGGTTCTGCGCTGTGCGATCGCCGCGCCGGGCACCGGATCCGCGCCGCCCGGCACCGTGCTGGATGCGGCGCTCACCATCGCCTGCGGCGAGGGCGCGGTGCGGGTGCTCGAGGTGCAGCGCGCAGGCAAGCGGCCCATGCCGGCGGCCGAGCTCCTGCGCGGCTTTCCCATTCCCGCCGGCACGCGGCTGTGAGCCGGGCGCGGGGTTAAGCATCGGCCGCAATTTCGCGGGCGATGGCGGCGGCGGTCGGTAAACTCGGCGTAAAGATGTGTCGCAGAGTGGAGTAGCGATCATGCGTTCCTTGACGCTTGCCGGTGTGGCGGCCCTGGGTCTGGCAGCCGGCACCCTGCCCTCATCGGCCGAGCCCGTCACCACCCGCATCGAGCCGCGCCCCTTCTACGGCGCCACGGTGACCATCGAGCACGGCGTGCGCGTGATCCGCCCGCTGCCCCCTCATGATCGGGTCATCATCAATCCCAACGCCACGCCGTTGCAGATCGACATCGGCGATCCGGCCCATCGCGGCTACTACAACGGCTATCGCCGCTGACGCAGGCGCGCGGCGCGCTTGCGGGCCGGGTGCTTAGCGGGTAGTGGGACGGCGAGCCCCGGCCCAGCACCCCATGCCGCGCTACCGCATTACCCTCGAATACGACGGCACGCCGTTCGTCGGCTGGCAGGTGCAGGCGCACGGGACGTCGGTGCAGGGGCGGCTCGCGGCGGCGATCGCCAGGTTCTCCGGCGAGACCGTGTCGCCGCGCGGCGCCGGCCGCACGGACGCCGGCGTGCACGCGCTGGGCCAGGTCGCACATTTCGACCTCGCCCGCGTCTGGCCGCCGGAAACGGTGCGCGCGGCGGTCAACTTCCACCTCAAGCCCGAGCCGATCGCGGTGCTCGACTGCGCGGTCGTGGGCGAGGATTTCGACGCCCGCTTCAGCGCCAAGGCGAGGCACTACCTCTACCGCATTCTCGCCCGGCCGGCGCCGCCCGTGCTCGATCGCGACCGCGTGTGGTGGGTGCCGCAGCCTCTTCGCCTCGAGCCGATGCGGCAAGCGGCCTCGGCGCTCGTCGGACGCCACGACTTCACCACCTTCCGGGCGGCGGGCTGCCAGGCGAGATCGCCCGTCAAGACGCTCGACGGGCTGGAGGTGACGGCGGGCGGCGAGGAGATCCGGATCGCCGCATCGGCGCGCTCGTTCCTGCACAACCAGGTGCGATCGATGGTGGGCTCTCTCAAGCTGGTGGGCGAGGGCAAGTGGTCGCCCGCCGATCTGGCTGCCGCGCTCGCCGCCCGCGACCGCGCCGCTTGCGGTCCCGTCGCCCCCGCCCGCGGCCTCTACCTGGTGCGGGTGGACTATTGAGGGGCCTGCCCCCCTGCACTCACACAGCCACCAGGCGCAGGCCGTCGTCGAGGACGGAGAGAACCCTGGCGAGGTCGTGGCCGCGTTTGAGGATCAGCCCGGTGACGGCGACGACGCTGTAGGCACCCTGGCGGCGTGCCAGCCTCGGATTCTTCTCGATGCGGTAGAGAGGGACCTCGCTGGCATGCCGGAACACGGAGAACACGGCCTTGTCGCGGCTGAAGTCGATGGCGTAGTCGCGCCAGTCGCCCGCCGCCACCCGGCGCCCGTAGAGGTCGAGGATGGCGTTGAGCTCGCTGCGCGTGAAGAAGACGGTGGGGGGCGATGCCGAATTGACCTGGGTGCCATTGCTGTGGCGGCCCGCGCTCGCCAGGCGCGGGCTCAGCTGTATGGGTTCGGCTTCGCTCAAAGGCGCCTCCCTGTTTCAATGATTTGTCATGATGTGTGCTTGCAGCAGCAATTTCAAGCCCTGCCTTCGCGGCCGCATTCCGGCCGTCGGTGTGCCGAAATCTCCGAACGAAATTTGCAGATTCGTCATGACAGCAGCGTGCCGGTGCCGCCGTGGCGCGCGCCTTGCGGCTCGCGCACTGGGCCCGATCCACTCGAGCCCGGCGAAGCCGCCGCCTCCCAGGAAAAGCGCGGTCGCCGCGACCGGCACGCACCACTGCCCCCGGCTCGAGGACGCAACCCGTCGCGGCCGCGCTCAGGGCGTCGGGCGGGGCGGGGCGGTCGGGATCGAGTTGGCGCCCTCCCCCAGCGGCAGCTCCATGATCACCGAGTCGAGCCAGCGGCCGAGCTTGAAGCCGACCGCGTGGATGGTGCCGCAGTGGGTGAAGCCGGCGCGGCGATGCAGGGTGATGGAGGCGAGGTTGGCCGAGTCGCCGATCACTGCCACCATCAGCCGGTAGCCCTGGCGGGTGCAGGCGGCAATCAGCGGCGCCAGCAGCGCCCGGCCGACGCCTTTGCCTTGCGCGTCGGGCGCCACGTAGACCGAGTTCTCCACGGTGTAGCGGTAGGCCGGCCGGGTGCGATAGGGGCCGGCGTAGGCATAGCCGGCAACGCGCCCGCCGAGCTCGGCCACGAAGTAGGGATAGCCGGCGCCCTTGATGGCCTCGAAGCGGCGGCGCATCTCTGTCTCGTCGGGCGGATCCACCTCGAAGCTCGCCGTGCCGGTGAGCACGGCGGGACGGTAGATGGCGGTGATGGCGGGAATGTCGGCGGCGGTGGCAGGGCGGATGGCAGGCTCGGTCATTGCGGGTCGAATCCGGTGGCTCGCACGGGCCGCATCATGCCCGAGCCTCGCCCCGAGGCAAAGGGCCCCGCCGAAGCGGGGCCCTCGCTCGTTCCGGATCTGCCGGCCGGCGGCTACTCGCGGTTGCCGAACAGCTGCAGCAGCATGACGAACATGTTGATGAAGTCGAGGTAGAGGTTGAGCGCACCCATGATGGCGCCCTTGGCGAGCGCGGTGGCATCGCCCATCACCTCGTAGTAGCCATCCTTGATCCGCTGCGTGTCGTAGGCGGTGAGGCCGGCGAACACCAGCACGCCGATCACGGAAATGGCAAACTGCAAGGCGCCCGACTGCAGGAAGAGGTTGACCAGCCCGGCGATGATGATGCCGAACAGTCCCATGATCAGGAAGGAGCCCCAGCCGGAGAGGTCCTTCTTGGTGGTGTAGCCGTAGAGGCTGAGCGCGCCGAAGGCC
>DASRDL010000102.1:0-2735 GCA_035652635.1 Hyphomicrobiaceae bacterium
GATGAAGATGGGGCCCCACCCGGCGCTGGCGCAGGGCAAGGTGCGCTACGTGGGCGACCACGTGGCGGTGGTGATCGCCGAGACGCAGGCGCAGGCGCGCGATGCGGCCGAGAAGGTGAGCGTCAACTACGAGGTGCTGCCGGCCGTCGTCGACCTCGCAACCGCGCAGAGCCCCGGCCAGCCGCAGATCCACGCGGAGGCGCCCAACAACACCGTCTATCAGTGGCACCTGGGCGACAAGGCCAAGGTCGATGCCGCCTTCGCCGCCGCCAAGCACGTGACCAAGATCGAGCTCACCAACAACCGGCTGATCCCCAACGCCATCGAGCCGCGCGCCGCCATCGGCGAGTACGACGCGGGCCAGGACAGCTTCACGCTCTGGACCACGAGCCAGAACCCGCATGTGGCCCGCCTGGTGCTGTCGGCCTTCATCGGCATCGCGCCCGAGCACAAGCTGCGCGTGATCGCCCCCGACGTCGGCGGCGGCTTCGGCTCCAAGATCTTCATCTACGCCGAGGAGACGGTGTGCCTGTGGGCCGCCAAGAAGGTGGGCCGTCCGGTGAAGTGGGTGGCCGACCGCACCGAGTCCTTCCTCGCCGACGCGCATGGCCGCGACCATCTGACGACGGCGGAGATGGCCGTCGACGCGGCCGGCAAGATCCTGGGCGTCCGGGTCAAGACCAAGGCCAACCTGGGCGGGTATCTCTCCACCTTCGCCTCCTCGGTGCCGACCTATCTCTACGCGCCGCTGCTGTCGGGCCAGTACGACATCCCGGCCATCTACTGCGAGGTCGACGGCGTCTACACCAACACGGCGCCGGTCGATGCCTACCGCGGCGCCGGCCGGCCCGAGGCGACCTTCGTGGTCGAGCGGCTGGTGGAGGTGACGGCGCGCCAGACCGGGCGCGACCCGGCCGAGTTCCGTCGGCTCAACTTCATCAAGAGCTTCCCGCACCAGACGCCCGTCATCATGACCTACGACGCGGGCGACTACGCCGCCTGCCTCGACAAGGCGCTGGAGCTCGCCGACTACAAGGGCCTCGCCGCCCGCAAGGCCGCGAGCGCCAAGGCCGGCAAGAGGCGCGGCATCGGCTTCTCGGCCTACATCGAGGCCTGCGGCATTGCCCCGAGCCAGGCGGTGGGCTCGCTGGGCGCAGGCGTGGGCCTGTGGGAGTCGGCGGAGGTGCGCGTCAACCCGACGGGCTCGGTGGAGGTGCTCACCGGCTCGCACAGCCACGGTCAGGGGCACGAGACCACGTTCGCGCAACTCGTCTCGCACCGGCTCGGCATTCCCATCGAGCAGGTGACGGTCGTGCACGGCGACACCGACAAGGTGCAGTTCGGCATGGGCACCTACGGCTCGCGCTCGGGCGCGGTCGGCATGACCGCCATCCAGAAGGCTCTGGAGAAGGTGATCGTCAAGGCCAAGAAGGTGGCCGGCTACGTGCTGGAGGTGCCGGAGAACACCGTGGACTTCAAGGAAGGCATCTTTTCGAGCACGGCCACCAACAAGACGCTGTCCTTCCCGGAGGTGGCGCTGCAGGCCTACATCGCCCACAAGTTCTCCGGTGCGCAGCTCGAGCCCGGGCTGAAGGAGGGAGCCTTCTACGATCCCACCAACTTCACCTTCCCCTCGGGGGTGCACATCTGCGAGGTGGAGATCGACCCCGAGACCGGCACCACGAGGATCGACCGTTGGACGGCGGTGGACGACTTCGGCACCCTCATCAATCCGATGATCGTCGAGGGTCAGGTGCACGGCGGCATCGCCCAAGGGGTGGGCCAGGCACTGCTGGAGGGCGCCGTCTACGACAAGGACGGCCAGCTGCTCACGGCGAGCTACATGGACTACTGCATGCCGCGGGCGGGTGACCTGCCGTCCTACCAGGTGGCCATGCTCGGCACGCCGTGCCCCTCCAACCCGCTGGGGGTGAAGGGCTGCGGCGAGGCCGGCGCCATCGCCGCTCCGGCGGCCGTCATCAACGCCATCACCGACGCGCTGGGACACGAGGACATCGCCATGCCGGCCACGCCGAGAGCGGTCTGGCGGGCGGCGCAGAAGGCGCCGGCCAAGATGGCTGCGGAATAGGGAGGGGCCAATGTACGCATTCCAGTATCACCGCCCGCAGTCGCTGGCCGAGGCCGGACGGCTGCTCACGGGCGAGGCCAAGCTGCTGGCCGGCGGCCACACGCTGATCCCGACCATGAAGCAGCGGCTCGCCAATCCGCCGGTGCTGATCGACCTCGGTCGCATCTCCGAGTTGCGCGGCATCCAGAAGAAGGGGTCAGGGCTCGACATCGGCGCCATGACCACGCACGACGAGGTGGCGACCTCGGCGGACGTGCGCTCGGCCATTCCCGGCCTGTGCGAGGTGGCGGGCGGCATCGGCGACCAGCACGTGAGGAACCGCGGCACCATCGGCGGTTCGGTGGCCAACAACGACCCGGCCGCCGACTATCCGGCAGCGCTGCTGGCGCTCGGCGCCACCGTCGTCACCAACAAGCGGCAGATCGCGGCCGACGACTTCTTCAAGGGCCTGTTCTCCACCGCGCTGGGAGACGGCGAGATCATCACCCGCATCTCCTTCCCCGGCGCGGCCAAGTTCGCCTACGTCAAGCTCGCCAACCCGGCCTCGCGCTACGCGCTGGTCGGCGTGGCCGTGGCGCAGACCGCGCAGGGAGCGCGCGTGGCCGTGACGGGTGCCGGCAGCAACGGCGTCTTCCGCCACAAGGCG
>DASRDL010000103.1:0-6358 GCA_035652635.1 Hyphomicrobiaceae bacterium
CCTCTCCAAGGTGGCGGGCAAGGTGTTCCGCATCGGCCACCTGGGCGACACCAACGACCTCACCATGATCGCCACGCTCGCCGGCGTGGAGATGGGGCTCGCGCTTGCCGGTGTGCCGCACAAGCCCCAGGGCGTGCGCGCCGCCATGGACTACTTCGCCGAAACCGCCCGCGGCGGCACAGCGTGAAGCTGAAGGCGTGCAGGGCCCGTTATGACAGCTCCCCTGGGACGGCCCTCGACAGGAGGGATGCGCGCGTGCGCCGGCCATCGAAGCTCTGGTCATTGTCGGCACTGATCGGTGCCGCCGTCGCCCTGCACGCATCCTTTGCGCAGGCGGGCAAGCCCTCGCGCATCGTTTCGCTCGACCTGTGCGCCGACCAGCTGCTGGTGGAGCTGGTCGCGCGCGGGCGCATAGCGGCCGTGACGCACCTCGCCGCCGACCCTTCCGTATCGGCGATCCCGGAGAAGGCACGCGGCATCCCGATAACGCACGGAGCCGCGGAGGACGTGCTGCACTACGATCCCGATCTGGTGCTGGCGGGCCCGTTCGGCGTCTCGGCCACCGTGAGCCTGCTGCGCCGGGTCGGCCGCAACGTCACCATCGTGCCGCTGCCGCAGGACCTCGACGGCGTGCGCGGGGCGGTCCGGGCGGTCGCCGCCGCCGTCGACGAGGCAGCTGCGGGCGAGGCCATGGTGGCCGAGCTCGACCGCCGTCTGGCGCGGCTGCCGCCGGCGGCCGGATCGCTGCCGACGGCCGTGATCTACCAGATCGGAGGCTCGGTCTCGGGGCCCGGCAGCCTGGCCGCAGCGGCACTCACCGCGGCCGGCTTCCGCAACATGTCGACCGACTATCGCCTCGGCCGCGGCGGGCAGGTGCCGCTCGAGGCCCTGATTGCGCGGCCGCCCGACCTGCTGGTGCTGGCGAGCGCGCCGGAGGAATACCGCACCGTGCTCGCCGACAACCTGCGCCACCCGGTGCTTCGCCGATTGCGACAGCGCGGCGCCTCGCTCGAGCTGCCGTGGCGGTACTGGCTGTGCGGGACGCCGCATATCGCCGACGCGATCGAGCGGCTGGCGGAGGCGCGCGCCGGCATCGGGGCGCGGCGTCCATGAGCACGGCTCCGGCAGAGTCCCGCGCCGGCCACGTGCGGCTCATGGGCGCGCTCGCCGTCGCCGCCGTTGCGGCATTCGCCCTGTCGCTGGCAGTGGGGCCCTCCGGGCTCGGCATCGAGGCGGACGGGGAGGCGCGCGCGCTCATCTTCTGGGAGATCCGCCTGCCCCGAGCCGTGCTGGGCGCGCTTGCGGGCGCGTCCCTCGGCCTGTCGGGGGCGGCCCTGCAGGGCTACCTGCGCAACCCGCTCGCCGAGCCGAGCCTGGTCGGCATCTCGGGCGGCGCGGCGCTGGGGGCGGTGCTGGCCATCCACATCGGGCTCGCGCAGGTGCTGGCGCTGGCGTTGCCGCTGGGCGGGCTTGCCGGCGCGGCCGTTGCAATGACGGCAGTCATGGCGCTCGCCGGTGCCGGCGGCGGGCCGGTGACGCTGATCCTCGCGGGCCTCGCCGTCTCGAGCATTGCCGCGGCGCTGGTGTCCCTGGCTCTCAACCTGTCGCAGAATCCCTTCGCCTCGGTGGAGATGGTGTACTGGATGATGGGGTCGCTCGCTGACCGCAGCCTGACGCAGGTGTGGCTCGCCGCTCCGCTGATGCTGTTGGGTATCGGCCTGCTGCTGATGGCCGCCCGCGCCCTCGATGCCCTGTCGCTGGGCGAGGACGCGGCAGCGAGCCTCGGCATCGACCTTGCCGGTACGCGGCTCCTGGTGGTGGCGGGCACGGCGCTCGGCGTCGGCGCGGCGACGGCGGTGACGGGCATCATCGGCTTCGTCGGCCTGATCGTGCCGCACGTGCTGCGCCCGTTTGCACAGCATCGGCCCGGGCTGCTGCTGCCGGCAAGCCTCCTCGGCGGCGCCGTCATGCTGCTCGTGGCCGACGTCGGCCTGCGACTGCTGCAGCCGTGGATGGAGCTGAGGATCGGCGTGTTGACCGCTCTCATCGGCGCGCCGTTCTTCGTCTGGCTGGTGCTCCACACCCGCTCGGAGCTGGCGCCATGAGGATCGAGGCGCGCGGCCTGTCGCTTGCGCTCGGTGCCCGCACCGTGCTGTCGGGCCTCGATTTTCTCGCCCTCCCAGGTGAGTTGACTGCCGTCATCGGCCCCAACGGCGCCGGCAAGACCACCCTCATCAAGGCGTTGTGCGGGCTGCGGCCGGCGGCCGCAGGCACGGTGCTCCTCGACGGGCGCGCCATGGCAGAGTGGCAGCCGCGCCAGCGCGCCCGGGCGCTCGCCTATCTTCCGCAGGAGCGGGTCGTGCACTGGGCGCTGACGGCGCGTCGGGTGGTGGCGCTGGGCCGGCTGCCGCACCAGCCGATGGGCGCCGGCGAGAGCCCCGCCGACGCCCATGCCATTGCCGCCGCCCTGGCGGCCATGGACATCGGCCACCTCGCCGATCGGCCTGTGCTGGAGATGTCGGGCGGCGAGCGCGCACGCGTGCTGGTGGCCCGCTGTCTCGCCCAGGAGCCGGCCGCGCTGCTGGCGGACGAGCCCGCCGCCGGTCTCGACCCGGCGCACCAGCTCACGCTCTTCCACCACCTCCGCGATCTGGCGCAGGCCGGCCGCACGGTGGTGGTGGCGCTGCACGACCTCTCGCTTGCCGCGCGCTTCTGCCACAGGATCGTGCTGCTGCGCTCAGGCCGCGCGGTGGCGGCGGGAACGCCAGAGGAGGTGCTCACCGCCGAGCATCTCGCCGCCGTCTACGGCATCAAGGCGCGCCATTCCACCGTCGACGGCGTGCCGTTCGTGCTCGCCACCGACGTGCTGCCTTGATCGACCCCCATTGATCGGCCATGGTTCGCCCACCTGCGGCGAATGGGGCAGCCATCAGTGCGGTTCTTTCGGCGAGAACGGCGCCTCAACCTGGCGTTGGAGGGCGGCGGAGCGCACGGGGCTTTCACCTGGGGCGTGCTCGATCGCCTGCTCGAGGAGGAGACGATCGGGATCGGCTGGATCAGTGCCACCAGCGCCGGTGCCGTCAATGCCGTGGCCTTGGCGGCCGGCCTCGCCGAGAGCGGCCCCGGCGGTGCGCGGGCCAAGCTCAGGGCCGTGTGGGAGGCGGTAGCCAAGGCCGGCGTGCCGGACCTGTTGCGCAACAACCCCTGGCTCCTCGGCATCTCCAGATCCAACACGCTCGCCCAGGTCGCGAGCCTGTTCTCGCCCTACGACTTCAACCCCTTGGGCTTCGATCCCTTCCGCAAGCTGCTCGAGACGCACATCGATTTCACCCTCCTGCGCACCTGCCCTGGGCCGGAACTGCTGATCGCCGCCACCGACGTCGCCACCGGCCGGCCGCGCCTCTTCCGCCGGCGCGAGATGACGGTGCAGTGCGTGCTGGCCTCGGCCTGCCTGCCGACCATCCACCATGCCGTGACCATCGACGGCCACGCCTACTGGGACGGCGGCTTCTCGGCCAATCCCGATCTGCTGACGCTCGGGCGCGAGAGCCCGGTCGGCGACACGCTCATCGTCAAGCTCAACCCCATCGCCCGGGCCGGCCTGCCGACGTCGGCGCGCGAGATCACGGCGCGCATCAACCAGATCACCTTCAGCCAGCCGATGCTGCGCGACGTGGAGGTGATCGAGACGGTGCGCGCCTATGGCCTGTGGACCCGCTTCGTCAGCGCGCGCGACGCCCGCCTCGCCCGTCACCGCTTCCACCTCATCGACGCCGGTCGCTTCACCGCGGCGCTGGCGCCGGAGAGCAAGGCCAAGCCCGACCTCGAGCTCCTCACCTATCTGCACGGTTCCGGTCGCAGCGAGACGGAAAAGTGGCTCGCCCGCAACCGGTCGAGCATCGGTCGCAGGGCAACCGTCGACCTCGGCAGGGACCTGCAGATCGGCCGCGGCGAGGCAGCCGCCGCGTCGCCTTCGCCGTCCTCGCCGGAAGCGGCCGCCTGAAGGAGACCTCAGGCTGCCGTCACCGCCCTGTCGCCGCCGCGCTGCCGGCGGCGCGCCAGGTAGAGCCGCTCGATCTCGGGGGCGGGCAGCGGCTGGCTGAAAAGGAAGCCTTGCATCTCCGTGCAGCCTTCCGACCGCACGGCGTCGAGCTGCTCGCGCGTCTCCACGCCCTCGGCCGTGGTCGCCATGCCGAGGCCCTTGGCCATGGCCGTCACCGCGCGGATGATGTTGAGGGAGCCCGCGTCGGCGGCAACGTCCTTCACGAACGAGCGGTCGATCTTGATCTTGTCGAACGGGAACTTCTGCAGATAGCTCAGCGACGAGTAGCCGGTGCCGAAATCGTCCATGGCCACGCGCACGCCGAGGCCGCGCAGCTGGTAGAGCGTGTCGAGTGTCGCCTCGCTGTCCTCCAGCAGCACCATCTCGGTGATCTCGAGCTCAAGCCGCTCGGGTGCCAGGCCGGAGGATGCCAGTGCGTTCATCACCGTCTGCACGAGGCCGCTGCTGCGGAACTGGACGGGCGAGAGGTTGACGGCGACCTTGAGGTCGTCCGGCCAGGTGGCGGCCGTGGCGCACGCCTCTCGGATCACCCACTCGCCGAGTGCGACGATGAAGCCGATTTCCTCCGCCAGCGGAATGAACGTTCCCGGCAGGACCATGCCGCGCTGCGGATGGCGCCAGCGGATCAGCGCCTCGAAACCCTGGATCTGGCAATCCTCGAGCGCCACGACCGGCTGGTAGTGCAACTCGAACTGCCCCTCGGCCAGGGCCTTGCGCAGGTCGTACTCGATGGCGCGCCGCTCCTGCATCTGCGCGTCCATGCCACGCTCGAAGAAGTGGAAGCAGCCCCGGCCTTCGCCTTTTGCCCGGTAGAGGGCCATGTCGGCATTGCGCACGAGCTCCTCGGGCGAGTTGCCGTCGCCCGGACCCATGGCGATGCCGACGCTGGTGCCGATCACCGCCTGCTGCCCGTCGATGTCGTAGGGCTCGCTCAGTGCTTCGATGATGCGGCGCGCCAGGGCAGTGGCGTCGGCGGGCTGGGCGATGCCGTCCTGCAGGATGGCGAACTCGTCGCCGCCCATGCGCGCGATCGTGTCGACGTCCCTGACGACGCTGCGCAGGCGGGCGGCCACCAGCTTGAGGAGCTTGTCGCCTGCGCCGTGGCCCAGAGTGTCGTTGACGGCCTTGAAGCGGTCGAGGTCGAGGATGTGGACGGCGAGGCCCTCGCCGCGGGCGACGCGCATCAGCGCATGCCCCAGCCGCTCGTTGAAGAGCACGCGGTTGGGCACGCCGGTCAAGGCGTCGTGCAGTGCCATGTGCGCGATCTTGGCCTCGGAGCGCCGCTGCTCGGTGATGTCCTGGTGCGTCGTGACCGTTCCTCCGTCGGTCATCGGCTGGACGGCGATGGCGATGCAGCGGCCGTCGCTCAGGTGGCTCAGGAACTGGTCGGAGGCCGTCCCGTTGCGCCGGTGCAGCATGGCCTCCACCAGCTCCTGCGGCGACCGGTCGGCGACGAGGCCGTTGGCCAGCCGGTGCTCGATGATGCGCAGGAGCGTCGTTCCGGGGGTCACCTGCTCCGGCCGGAAGCCGTACATCTCCATGTAGCGCTTGTTGCACAGCACCAGGCGATAGTCGGCGTCGAACATGGCGAGGCCCTGCACCATGTTGTTGATAGCCGCGTCCAACTGCACGTTCTGGGCCTGCAGTTGCGCTTCCTTGAGCTTGAGCAGCTGGTTCTGATCCTCGAGCCTGGCATTGAGCTTCTCGCGCTCCGTCACGTCCTCGTGCGTGCCGACCCAGCCGCCGCCCTCGATCGGGTGATGGATGATCCTGACCGAGCGGCCGTCGCCCAGGGGCACCACCCTGACGGTCGTCTCCGTCTGCTCCACCAGCTTGAGGATGCGCTCGACGTAGTTCTCGCGGTCCTTGCCTTCGAAGTTGCCGGCGTCCAGACGGTGCTCGAGCATCTGTCGTAGATGGGTGCCGCGCGCCATCAGCTCGCGCGGCAGTCCGTACATCTCGCGGTAGCGCTCATTGCCGACGATCAGCCGCTTGCCGGCATCGAACATGACGAGGCCGATCGGCATGTTGTTGACGGCGGTCTCCAGGTGCTTGCGCTCGTGCTCGGCCTCCTCGGCCAGCTGGCGGCTGCGCAGCTTCGCGCGCTGCAAGGCACGCACGTTCATCGCCATGAAGACGCTCAGGAACGGCGTGACGAAGAACGGGATGACAAACGCCAGAACGATATGAACGCGATAGTTCGGAACCGTGATCAGAAAGCCGGCGAGCCAAGCCACGAAGAGGGAGAGGAAGGCCGAGCTCACGGTGGCGATCGTCATCACCCAGGCGACGCCC
>DASRDL010000104.1:0-4723 GCA_035652635.1 Hyphomicrobiaceae bacterium
GCTGCCGCAATTTCCTCCGCGTCGAGGGTCGTCATCCACGTATAGGCAAAGCGGCCTACCTCTACGCCGCTCGCCCCGAGCTTGATGTTGTCGACGCCGTTCTTGACCTGCCGGCGGACCTCCTTGACGATCGCCGCCGGACCGTCGACGCAGACGCCGAGCCCGCTCGACGTGCTCCAGTGACTGGGCAGCGTATCGATCATGCCACTGGTCGGGCCGATGATCTGGCCGGATGCAATCACGCGCGGACCGCGCACCTTGCCGGCCGCGATGGCGTCGCGCACAGCCACGGCGACGTTGCCGATGGTGCCGACGTCGCGCACCGTCGTGTAGCCGGCGTCGAGCATCAGGCCGCCATTGACGACGGCATTGATGGCAGCCGTCTCGACCGGGCAGCGATCGATCTCCTCGAGGCTGCGGAAGCCGCTGTAGACGAAGTGCACGTGGCAATCGATGAGGCCCGGGAGCAGGGTGCGTCCACAGAGATCGATGACGAGCCCGTCTCCGCCCGCCTTGCGATAGGCCGACATCGGGCCAACCCCTGCGATCCGACCCTCGCGCACCCTAACGAAGCCCCGCTCGATTGGCTCGTCGGCGGTACCGTCTATGAGGCGCGCGTCGACGAAAACGCTCTCGGCTGCGCCGGCGATGAGCGCATTGCACTCGGCTTCCTTCATGGCCGACCTGCCTCCGTGCGGCCGCAGCGGGCGTCGTTTCGGCCCAGCGGCTCATCCAGCCATCTCGCCACCTCGAAATCCGCACCGAACATCCGGCGATCCGGCGCCAGGGCCATTTCCCGACCCGCCTGAAACATCCACTTGATGTTGCGCTTGTCGCGGAGCACGCGCACGTCCTCGGCGACAGGTCCCTCGACCACCAGAATGTCCGCGGCCTTGCCGGGCGCGAGCGTGCCGCGCGTGTCACCGCGATTGATGGCCTCGGCGGCCGTCGGGGTTGCGGCCGCAATGACCTCCAATGCCGGCCACCCCAGCTCCTGGTAATATTCGAGCTCGAGCACGCCGTCGGGCACATGATGAAACCGATGCGAGGCGTCCGAGCCCATCGCCATCTTCACGCCGAGCTCGCGCGCCTTGACGATCGCTGTCCTGGCAGCCGCGTAGGCCCGCCACGCTTCCTCGACAAAGGCGGGATTCTCGGCCAGCACGTAGCCGGGCAGGCAGCGCGCATGCAGCCAGGCGACGGTGGGACTGAAGATGATCCCCTTCTCGCGCATCAGAATGAGGATCTCCTCGTCGACAAACTCCCCCGAATGAAGCGAGAGCACGCCCGCCTCGATGCAGGCACGGACGCCTTCGCGCGAATGGGCGTGCGCGTGCACCGGCTTGCCGTACTTGCGCGCCTCCGAAACGGCCGCCGCGATCTCGCCGGCGCTCAGGTCCTCGGTCTCAGCGGCCGCAAAACGCGAGCCCGCCACGCCGCTGGCCGAGACCTTGATCCAGTCGACACCGCCTTTGACCTGTGCGCGCACGGCGCGGCGCACCTCGTCGACTCCGTTGACCGTCATGCCGAGCGCCTGATCGCTCTCCATGCGAATCCACACGGGCATTCCGTCGAGAAGTCCGGCCGAGCCGGTGAGAATCGGCCCTGCTGCCACGATGTAGGGTCCCGGTATGACGCCCCCGGCCACGCCGTCGCGGATCGCAGGCCCGATGTATCCGCGGCAGCCGCCGTCACCGATCGCGGTGAAGCCGGTTTGCAGGATGTGTGCCGCATTGCGCGCGGCCTTCAGCGTGTTGAGCTCGACGCTCTCCTCGAACTCGAGCTGCCAGACGTTGGGCTGGTCCACGTGATAGGTGAGATGCGTGTGGCTGTCGATCAACCCCGGCATGATTGTCAGCCCGGCGACATCGATCACCCGGGCATCGCGGCCGTAGTCGAGCTGGGCGACCGGCCCCGCCGCGTGGATCCTGCCATCCTTCACGACGACGCCAGCGCGCGGAACGGGATCGCGGCCGGTGCCGTCGATCAGGTTTCCGCCAATGAGCACTGTCTCCATCTCGATCGTGTCCCTGGCTCGATGGCTCCAACCGGCCCGCACGATGGTGCGTGCCGCCCACCCCGGTCAGCCCACGCAACGGAGCGCTGCGGTCAGCTCCGTCAGATCAGGGGCGCGCTCCAGCTCGTCGACCGCCGCCGCCAGCCGCTCGGGCGCCTCGCCCTGGAGCGCAAGCCGCGCGCAATCATAGAACTTGGCCGTCAATTCACCGGGCGCGAACGGCCGCCCCGCCGTGCCGCGAACGTCGGCCACCTCCGCACACAACCTTTCGCCTGCGCGGGTCGTCACCGTGATGCGCGCGCCGTACCGGTTGGGGAAGTCTCCATCTGCCATAGGAGACCAGGTGACACGCGCAGCGCACGCGCAGATCTCGGGTCTCGTCGGGCCCTCGAATGTGGCAATGGTGACCTCGCCGTCCAGGAGCAGCGCTCCGAGCGCATAGGGAAGGCTGAACTTTGCCTGGTAGGCCGAGGAGGGCCGCAGCTTCTCCGCCCAGGGCTCGCAGATGAGGCTCTCCTCCCCGCGGGGCACTTCGCAGTGGATTGCGGCAACGTCCTCTGCCGCGAGCCCGCGGCCGACCAGCGTATCAAGGCATTCGAGAAAGGGCTGAATGTAGTGGCAGGAGGCGCGGACCTTCAGGGCGATTTCGCGAAGGTGCCAATGATCGCCGAGCGTCTGCAGGTGGTGTCGCAGCCGCGCCGGCGCCTCCGCATCGCGCGCATAGAGGGCGTAAAATCCATGCGTGCCTTCGAGGATGGTCGAAGGTCCGGTCATGCCGGCCACTGCGAGGCGGGCCGCGAGAAGCCCGGCGTGCGCCGGCCAGCCGCCGTGGAGCGCCTTCACCGTCGCGCCCTCGTGCACCAACTCCATGACGCCGCTTGCCTGGCTGCCGGCGATGCCCAGCGCGCACGTCATCTGCTGCCGATCGAGCCCCAGCAGGAGACCCGCGGTGAGCGCGGCCGCAAACGGGCCTCCTGCCGCGGTGAACTGGTACCCATGCCTCGAAAACGATCCGGGTGCCGCAAGGCCCAGGCGGACGAACACCTCCGAGCCGAGCACGAAAGCATGCAGCAGCCTTGCGCCGGATATGCCCCTCTCCTCGCCCACGGCCAACGCCACCGGGGCCACCACCGAGCCTGTGTGCGCGACCGCGGCAGTGTGGGTGCCGTCATACTCGAGCGAGTGCATGAGGGCGCCGTTGCGAAGCGCCGCGGCTGCCGCCGATACCGGGGCGGCGCAGCCCAGAGCCGTCGCCTCGCCGCCGGTGCCGAAGGCGGAGACGAGCGAAACCAAAGGCCGATTGCGGGGAATGACTGACGCGGCGAGGCCGACGCCCAGCTGATCAAGCACGTGGGTCTTGGCAAGCGCGACCACGTCGGCCGGTATGCGGTGAAAGGCGATTGCAGATGCGCGCTCGGCAGCCAGGCGCGCCAGCGTGAGCCGGTCGGGCGCGCCCAGCGGCGCCGTCATCTGCCCGTCGACTTGCGCCACCGCCACCGGCCCGCTCCTCAGATGAAACGCCTGTAGAGGTCCGGCCGGCGATCGCGCCACCAGGGCAGGCTCCTCTGCGCCGTCACCACCTCGTCGAGATCGAGCTCCTGCACCAACAGCTGCGGGTCGTCGACGCCCGCAACCGCCATCACCGCCGCTCCGACGGGACTGATGATCATGCTCTTGCCGATGTGGCGGCGGCCGTTCTCGTTGCCGGCGCGGTTCACGGCGACGACGAACACGCCGCTCTCGTAGGCCCGGCAGCGCAAGGGCAGCTCCCAGGTGTCACCGCGCAGCACGGTCTCGCCGTAGGTCGCAGCGCAGATGGGCATGAAAATGATCTGGGCGCCCTGGACGGCCAGCGCACGCGAGCCTTCCGGGAACTTGCGGTCGTAGCAGATCTGAATGCCGAAACGCACGCCCTCCATCTCGAAGATGGGCAGGGCATCGCCCGGGGTGAAGTAGAACTTTTCGTATGAGCCGGTGCCGCCTTTTGCTGCGGAGGGCAGGATGGCGGGGATGTGCGTCTTGCGATAGGTGCCCATATGGCGGCCGGTGCGGTCGAATACGGCCGCGGCGTTGTAGTAGTATTGGCCCGCCTTCTCTCCGAACGGAAGGATGAGCGCCATGTTGTGACGGTGCGCTGCCTCCACCAGCGGCTCGGTGATCGGATTGCGCAGCGGCAGGAAGAAGTGCTCGTAGTCCGGCCGCAGTTGATTGGGGAAGAACGGCGTCAGGAACAGCTCGGAGAAGCAGATGATGTCGCAGCCATGCGACGCGGCATCCTTGACCATCCGGCAGGCGACCTCCACGCCCGGCCGCATGTCCTCGCCGAGCACCGGCCCGGTCTGGGCCGCCGCGACCTTGATCTTGTGTCCCATGTTGCCTCCTGCGTCTCACTGCGTTGGCTTTCCCGGGCCGTTTGCGGTCCGGAGGATGCCCCCCGCGCTGCCGGCGCCTGCAGCCTTGGCCCCGCTCCGGCCGAGCGCCTCAGGCAGGATCGAGGTTGCCGTAAAGATCGGGCCGTCGGTCCCGCCACCAGGGCAGACTGCGGCGGGCCTTGTCGACGTCGTCGAGATCGATCTCCGCCACCAGCAGCTCGGGACCATCCATCGTCGCCTGCTTCATGATGCGGCCGCCGAGCGGATTGACGATCGCGCTCATGCCGATGTGGCGCCGTCCGTTCTCGTCGCCGACCCGATTGGCGGCAACCAC
>DASRDL010000105.1:0-4965 GCA_035652635.1 Hyphomicrobiaceae bacterium
GAGAAGGCGCAGCAGAAGGTCGAGGCGCGCAACTTCGACTCCCGCAAGTACGTGCTCAAGTACGACGACGTGATGAACGATCAGCGCAAGGTGATCTTCGAGCACCGCATCGACATCATGGGCCGCGACGACGTGAGCGACACCGTGACCGACCTGCGCCACCAGGTGGCGCGCGAGCTGGTCGCCGAGTGCATTCCGCCCAACGCCTATGCCGAGCAGTGGGACACGGCCAAGCTCAAGGAGGAGGTCGCGCGCATCTTCGACATCGACGTGCCGGTCGACCGCTGGGCGGCCGAGGAGGGCATCGCCGACGAGGAGATCAACGAGCGCCTCGCCAAGGCCATCGACGAGAAGGCGCGCGCCAAGGAGGCCGAGTTCGGCCCCGAAGCGATGCGCCAGATCGAAAAGCTGGTTCTGCTGCAGACCCTGGACCACCTCTGGCGCGAGCACCTCGTCACGCTCGAGCATCTGCGGCAGGTGATCGGCTTCCGCGGCTATGGCCAGCGCGACCCGCTCAACGAGTACAAGTCGGAGAGCTTTCACCTTTTCGAGACCATGCTCGCCAACCTGCGCGAGGCGGTCACGGGCCAGCTGATGCACATCCGCGGCATGCCGCAGGAGGAGGAGGCGCCGGTGGTGCAGCCCGTCGAGCTGCCCCCCATGCACGCCCACCACATCGATCCCTTCACCGGCGAGGACGAGCTCGCCATGGCCGACGCGGCGCTGGCCGCCGCCACCCGGCCGGAGGCCGCGCGCGCGGCCCCCGATCGCCGCGCGCCGTTGCAGACGCGGCGGGCCGCCGGCGCGCTCGATCCCAAGGACCCCTCGACGTGGGGAAAGATCGCGCGGAATGCACCCTGCCCGTGCGGCTCCGGCAAGAAGTACAAGCACTGCCACGGCCGGCACGATTGACGCGCCGCTCGGGCGCCGCCCGGCAGCCCCTGGCGGGAACGCCATGGGTTAACGAAGCGTTTGCCGGCAACCATCGATCCCGGGCACCCGCCGGTACCGAAAATTAACGCGCGCGCAATAATTTGGCGTCGAACGCTGCCGGACGTGCCCGCCGGCATTGCGGGGCCTCTCCCCGAGGGTCGGGAAGCTCACCACATCGGGAGCGGTGCTGCGGGATGCTGCGGGCATTCGGGCCAAGTGTGCGCGGGTCATGATGCAGACTTTCCTGTTCGACGACATGGGCGACATGTGGGATGCGAAATCCCGCAGCCTCGCGGAGGCCCTGGGCGCGTCGCTGTCCGCGGACCAGCTGGCCAAGTACGCGGTCAGGAATCTCGGCTTCATCGCCGCCTCGGACAACGACGGCTCGATCAGCCTGCGCCTGCGGCCGGCGGTGGTATCGCAAACCGCCCTGGGCGCGCTCATCTACTGGCTGCACGATCGACCGGTCGAGCGGGTGCTGATCTCCTGCCTGGACGGCGAGTGGTCGCACGAGCTCGTGTCCTCGCGCGATGAAACCGTGCGCCGCCTGCTGTCGCACGCCAAGGTGGACATGTCCGACCGCCAAGGCGACTTCCTGCGTCGGCCGCGGCCGCTGGCGGACCTGCCGCACACGAGCCCGCTGCGCGCCCTGCTCGAGGCATGGAACCAGTCGGGCGGCCGGTTCGATCGCGAGCGCCTGAACCGTGTGCTCGACACCGCGCTCAGGAAGCGTTTCCTTCTGGTGGAAGGCTCCGCCACCTCCTCCCACATGCTGGTCAAGGAGATCGGCACCGGGTTCGAAAACACGGCCGTGCGCTGGCTCTCGCCCATCAAGGGGCTCCGGGTCGAGGACCAGCCCGACTACGCTTACGGGCAGTGGATCTCCAGCATCTACCGTGAAGCCGCGGCCAAGAGCGTTCCGACGCTCGAGGACGTCGACGCGGTCATCCGCTGGCCGGAGCACCCGCGTGTCAGCTATCGCTACCAGCGGCTGATGGTGCCGTTCGAGGCCAGCGACGACTCAACGCTGGTGTTGGGCGTGACGCTGCCCGAGTCCACTATCGACCTGCGCGTCAAATCCAACTAGCCACCTTTCCAGGTCGTCCAGCATCTCGGCGCTGCTCATCCAGGCAAAGCAGCAGCGCACGTTGCCGGACGTCGAGTTGAACAACCTTAGCTCCCATTCGCGGTGCGGATAGCCGAGGCTGTCGACGACGCCGCCTTTGGTGGCCGCTTCCACCACCAGGCCCATCGAGTAGTCGATCTTCCAGCGCGTGTAGGCGTAGGCGCGGGCGGCGCGCGGGATGATCATGGCCAGCTCGCGCTTGCGGAAGCTCGGGTGGTACCACACCGCGCCGTTGATCAGCACGCGGCCGCGGATCGTACGCGCGACGCTGGCTGAAATCTCGCAGCGCTCGCCCGGCAGCTTCATGCGCTCGGGATCGTCGTAGAACATGCGCGAGCTGGTCGCCACGTCGTAGAGGGTGTCGTTGTCGTCGAAGTCGAAGAAGCGCGCGGCGTGCGTCGCCACCACCTCGCCGCGGGCGTCGCGGCCGAGGATGCAGAAGGCGCGATCGGGCGCCAGCCCGGCCGGGCAATAGCGCGGGTCGTACATCGAGATGATGCGCTTCCAGCTGTCACTATTCTTTCTGTTGGCCTCCACGAGTTCCTCGTAGGTGCCGAAGGACAGCGACACGCCGCGCTGGCGCGCTGCCGTATCGGCCTTGAGGAAGAACCGGCCGAGCAGATCGACGGGGCCGTGCTCGACCGTGATGTCTGTGATGCGGCTGGGTCCGCGCGCTGGGGCGGGACTTGGTCCAGCGGGCTTGGGGGAGGTGGAGGAAGCGGTGGAAGTATCGGCGATCGGCTGCGGCTGCTTGGCGACTGGCTGTGCACTCATCACTTACCCTCCTGCACGCAAGCGGGTTGGAAACAATGAGCCATTCTGGAACATGCCTTAACCCATTACAATGGTCTTGTGGCGCTGCGCACCCGGCGCGCGCGGGTGCCTCACGTGTTGCAGATGGCAGTCGGCCGAACGAGGAGCGAGGGACGCAATGCCCAGTCGCCGCCGCCTCCTGAAGATGCTCGGTGCGGCCGCCGGGCTCGGTGCCGGCGGCTGGGCCCTGCTGACGGGCGGGCGCGCCAACGCTTACTACCAAGGTCCGCCGTCGGATCATTTCGACGGCGTGCGCTTCTTCAACCCGGGCGCCGCGGGCCCCAAGGGACCGGGCGCGCTGCTCAAGTGGCAGCTGGGCGACCGCGGCGAGGCGTGGCCGGCGAGCTTTCCCAGCCCCCATCCGCCGGATCGGCCGCCGGCCCGCTTCGACCGCGACGGCCTGCGTGTCGTGCTCGTCGGACACGCGAGCTTTCTCATCCAGACGCGCGGGCTCGGCGTGCTCGTCGATCCGGTCTGGGCCGAGCGCGCGAGTCCGCTGTCGTTCGCGGGGCCGAGGCGCGTCAACCCGCCGGGCATCGCCTTCGACGACCTGCCGAAGATCGACGCCGTGCTCGTCACGCACAACCACTACGACCACATGGACGTGGAGACGGTGGGGCGGCTGTGGCAGCGCTTCCGCCCGCGCATCGTCACGCCGCTCGGCAACGACGCCATCCTGCGCCACGGTGCGCCGGGGCTCGCCGCCGACACCGTAGACTGGGGCGACGCGGTCGAGCTCGGCAGCGGCGTCGTGGTGCACGCCGAGCCGACGCTGCATTGGTCGGCGCGCGGCGCGGGCGACCGCATGCATGCGCTGTGGGCGAGCTTCGTCGTGCGCGCCGGCAACCGCAAGGTCTACTGCGTCGGCGATACCGGCTTCGGCGACGGTGCGACGTTCGCCGGGGTCGGCAGACGCCACCCCGGCCTGACCCTCGCCCTGTTGCCGATCGGCGCCTACGAGCCGCGCTGGTTCATGCGCAACCACCACATGAACCCGGAGGAGGCGGTGGAGGCCCTGCGGCTGTCAGGCGCGGCGCAGGCCTTCGGCCACCACTGGGGTACCTTTCGCCTGACCAACGAGGGCGTGGAGCAGCCCGCCCATGATCTGGCCGCCGCCCTGCGGAGTCGCGCCATGCCGCCCGACCGGTTCGGCGCCCTTCGGCCCGGAGAGGTGCGCCTCGTGGCCTAGCCGCCACCGGGACGTGCCCGTCAATAGGGTGTGCCGTCCTTGCGCGTGAAGACATAGCGGCCGTCGGGCCCCGTCTTGCCGTGCAGGTCGATCTCCGGGTAGGCGACCTCGTCGCCGGCGGTGCGGTCGCCCACCACCAGGAGCAGCACGTCGCCGGCGGAGCGGTTGACGAACCGGTGCGCATCGCCTGCGCCGGCGGGAAAGCCGGCGCACATGCCGGGACCGAGCCGCTGCGATCCGCCGTCGGTCTCGAGCACGACCTCGCCTTCGAGGACGTAGACGAACTCGTCCTGGCGCGAGTGGGCGTGGCGGTAGGACGACTGGCCGCCAGGGACGATGCGCGTGAGGTTGACGCCGTAGTTCTTCAGGCCGGCATGATTGCCGAGGCGCCGGTTGTAGCGCTGCATATTGGGGGTCCGGAACGGCTCCGGAAGGGTCGTGGCATTGCTCTCCGCGACGTCGCGCGGATCGAACGCCGGCCACCGAGGCTTCGTCATGAGGGTTCTGTCCTCCCCTTGCCGATGACCGCCGCCGACGCGGTCCCTTCCAGCTGTCAGTGCGCGCCCCTGCGGAACACGGTCGAGGCGATCAGGCCGGCGGCCACGGCGAACGCCACCGTCATGAGACCGTAGAGCGTCGGGTAGCCGAAGGCGAACGCGTGCAGGTGCCGCTCCAGGCCCTCGCGTTCGAGGTTGAGGCGCACGGTGTACTGGCTGAGCAGCTTCTCCTCGCGGAACAGGTAGACGCGCGTTTCGAACGGCCCGACCGTGACGTTGGCGGGAAGCATGATGGTGGCGCGGAACAGGCTGCGGCCGATGAACGCCACGCTGAAGTTGTCCTGGATGTAGAGGCGCTGCTTTTCCTTGAGGCGGATGATGGCCTTCCGGTATTCGGCGAGGTCCTC
>DASRDL010000106.1:0-4640 GCA_035652635.1 Hyphomicrobiaceae bacterium
GCCGAAGCCGTTGCCCTTGGTCGCGAACGGCAGATTGTGCCAGGCCCCGAAATTCTCGATCATCGTCCAGGTCTGCCACTGGATGGTGATCCCGCAGGGGACGCCGGCGGCGACGAGCTTCTTGCCCATCTCGCCGACCTCCGGCCACGTCGCCGGCGGCTTGCTGGGATCGAGGCCGGCCTTCTGGAACAGCTCCTTGTTCCAGTAGAACACGGGCGTGGAGGAGTTGAACGGCATCGACAGCAGCTTGCCGTCGCTCGTGGAGTAGTAGCCGTAGACGGGCCCGATATAGACCTTGGGATCGAACGGCTCGCCGCTGTCGGCCATGAGCTGGTAGACGGGGTAGACCGCACCCTTGGCGGCCATCATCGTGGCGGTGCCGACCTCGAACACCTGCACGATGTGCGGGTTCTGCTTGGCGCGGAATGCGGCGATCGCAGCGGTCAGCGTCTCGGTGTAGGAGCCCTTGTACACCCCCACGACCTTGAACTCTTTCTGGCTCTTGTTGAAATCCTCCGCCAGCGCATTGGTGACCTCTCCGAGCTGCCCGCCCATGGCGTGCCACCACTGGATCTCGGTCTGCGCCGCGGCGTCGCCGGCCGCGACCATCATCATGCCGGCGGCAAGCCAGCCCCATTTCATACGACGTGTCATTGAGTCTCCTCCGCGATGGAGCCTGAAGCCTTCTGGCGGGTCGCTTCTTGCCGGCTGCCCATGACAATGGCGTGTCAGGTCGTGCGGCATAGGGCAGCCTAGCCCAACAGCGAGGGCCGGCGGAAGGGCGGCGGGGCGGACGACAGGCCGCGCCCGGCACTATCCCCGGAAATAGCCCTCGATGAAGCTTCGGTAGATGGCCGTCAGCCGGGTCAGGTCGGCGACCGCCACGTGCTCGTCGACCTGGTGGGCGGTGGCATTCCTGAGGCCTACCTCCACCACTGGGCAGAAATCCTTGATGAAGCGCGCATCGGAGGTGCCGCCGTTGGTGGTCAGGGCGGGCTCCCGCCCGGTGACGCCCAGGATGGCCGCGCGCATGGTGTCGACCAGCGGCCCCGGCTTGGTGAGAAATACGTCCCCCGTTCCCTCGAAGGAGAGCGAGAAGCGCGCCCCCACCTCGGCGGCCGCCGCCTCGCAGTGCCCCCGCACCCAGGCCTCGATCCCCGCCCGCGTGTGCAGGTCGTTGTAGCGGATGTTGAAATTGGCCTGCGCCGAGCCGGGAATGACGTTGGTGGCGGTGTTCGGCACCGAGATGATGGTGGCCTGCAGGCTCGACGGCTGAAAATGCTCGGAGCCCGCATCGAGCGGCGTGGTGGACAGCCGGTCGATGATGCGGGCGAGCTTGGGGATCGGGTTCTCGGCGCGCTCCCCGTAGGCCGAGTGGCCCTGCTTGCCCTGCACCAGCAGTCTGGCATTGACGTAGCCCCGCCGGCCGATCTTGATCTGGTCGCCCACCGTCTCCCCGCTCGCCGGCTCGCCAACGAGGCAGGCATCGAGCGTCTCGCCGCGCGCCTTGAGCCAGGCGAGCAGCTTGGGCGTGCCGTTGATGGCCACGCTCTCCTCATCGCCCGTGATGAGGAACGACAGGGAGCCGCGCTTCGGGCCCCCCGCCTTCACGTAGTCGAGCGCGGCGGCGAGGAAGCAGGCCACCCCGCCCTTCATGTCGACGGCGCCGCGCCCGTAGAGCGAGCCGTTTGCAATCTCGCCGCCGAACGGCGGCTTGGTCCATGCTGCCTCGTCGCCCGGCGGCACGACGTCGGTATGGCCGGCGAAGCAAAGATGAGGCGGGCCCGAGCCCAGCCGGGCGTAGAGATTTTCCACGTCCGCCGTACCCGGCTCGGTCATGGTCAGGCGATGGCAGGTGAAGCCGGCCGGTTCGAGCAGGCTCTGCAACAGCGTCAGCGCCCCACCCTCGGCCGGCGTCACGCTCCTGCAGCGGATCAGCGCCTGCAACAGCGCGACCGGGTCGTGTGATGATTGGGCCATATGCTTCCCTCGTCAGGCAGTGGGCAACGGGCAGTAGGCAGTAGGGGCGATGCGTTCCAATGTCCACTGCCTGCTGCCTATTGCCTACTGCCCACCGCCTTCTCCTCCTCGGGCCCCAGCGTCTCGAGTATCATGATCTTCTGCCAGATCTTCTGCGCCAGGCCGGCGGCGATGCGCTCGATGTCGCTCACGGCCTCCGTGACGGTAGGCTCCGGGAACTCCTGCGCGAACACCACCGCCACCTTCGAAGCGAGCGACAGCATCTCCGAGCAGTAGTCGAGATAGCGCGTCAGCTCGAAGCGCGTGAGCGTGCGTGCCGGCGAGGACGCGGTCTTGCCGCCGACCATGATGATCGTGCTCGGGTCCTTGGTGAGCTGATGCATGTCGATGACGTGCACGATGGAGCGCAGCTCGTGGAGGGCCGAGAGCGCGCTGCGCCGCTTCAGGCGCTCCTCGATGCGGGTGAGGAAGAACACGGTCGCGCCGATCAGCACCGTCAGGTTGGCGGCAGCTTCGATACCCTGCAGGACGGAGTAGAGGTTGTCGGCGGTTGCCGACACCGATTGCAGCAGCAGCGCGGCGATCCAGGCGAGCCCGCCGACACCGGCAGCGATCAGGGAAAAGATGGCAATGCGCAACGGCAGGTTGCGACTGGCGATCCTCTCCGCGCGCGCCGAGCTCTCGCCGGCGAGCAGAAGCAGCTCCGCGCACACCTCGGCGAGGCCCGCGCCGGGAAAGCGCTCGGCGATGCGATGGCGCAGGAGCCCGATGGTTTCGATCACCCTCTCCGGGTCGAGCGCGCGGTACCTCCGCGGCATGGCGTGCTCCTCGCGCGAGAATCTTGGCGCAGCGATGGAAACCAGTTGGCCGGCGGGTGTCAACGCTACCAAGCGGTCACGCCAGCACGACGCGGATGACGAGTCCCACGAGCGCCACGGCCGCGACGCCGGCAAGCCACAGCGCGACGAACCAAAGCAGGCGCGTCGCCAGACCTCGTGCGCCATGTTCCGCCTTCAATGGTAGCCCCCGGCCGTGTCGACCTTGCCGCGGAACACCCAGTAGGACCAGGCGGTGTAGGCGAGGATGACGGGCACCAGCACGGCGGCGCCGACCAGCAGGAAGCCGAGGCTCGAGTCGGGTGCCGCCGCCGACCGGATCGTCACCGAGGGCGGCACGATATAGGGATAGAAGCTGATGCCGAGTCCGATGTAGCACAACACGAACAGTGCCAGCGCCGCCAGGAACGGCGAGGCCTCGCGCCGGTCTGACAGCCCCTTGAGCAGCACGAAGGCTGCGACCGCCACGAACAGCGGCACCGGGGCGCTGTAGAGGATTGCCGGCCAGGCGAACCAGCGGGCCCAGTAGTGGCCCTCCAGGAACGGTGTCCAGAGGCTCACGAGCCCGATCAGCCCGAGGGTGCCGAGCCCCGTGGACCAGGCGAAGCCGCGGGCGCGCTGCTGCAATTCGCCCGGGGTCTTCATGATGAGCCAGGTCGCCCCGAGCAGGGCGTAGCCGATCACTACAGCCACACCGGTGAGCAGGCTGAAGGGCGTGAGCCAGTCCCACCAGCCCCCGGCGTAGGCCCGGCCCGACACGGCGATGCCCTGCACCAATGCGCCCAGGGCGATCCCCTGGGCGAAGGCGGCGAGGATCGATCCGCCGGCGAAGGCCCAGTCCCACGGGCGCTTGCGTGCCGCCCGCCAGCGGAACTCGAAGGCCACGCCGCGGAAGACGAGCGCCAGGAGCATGGCGGTGAGCGGCGCATAGAGCGCCGTCATGACGATGGCGTAGGCGACGGGAAAGGCGGCCATCAGTCCGCCGCCGCCGAGCACCAGCCAGGTCTCGTTGCCGTCCCACACCGGGGCCACCGAATTCATCGCCTGGTCGCGCTCCTCCTCGTGCTCGAGGGCCGGAAATAGGATGCCGATGCCGAGATCGAAGCCGTCGAACAGCACGTAGGCGAGCACGGCGAAGGCGATGAGGCCGGCCCAGACGAAAGCGAGATCCGGCATGGCTCACCCTCCCCTTCGCACCGCGCCGTGGCCGCTCTCCGCCATGGCCGGGCCGGGCGTAACTCCGGCGGCCCGCAGGGGCAGGTGCGGCTCGATGTCGGGCTCGTCGAGCTGTGGCGCATGCGACATGAGGCGCAGGATGTAGAGCACGCCGGCGCCGAATACGGCGAAGTAGACGATAACGAAGGCGACCAGCGAGGCGCCCACCGCCTGGGCGTCGATGGGCGACACCGATTGGGCGGTGCGCAGGAGGCCGTAGACCGTGTAGGGCTGGCGACCGGCCTCGGTGGTGATCCAGCCCGCCAGCACGGCGGCAAAGCCCGACGGTCCCATCAGCAGCGCCAGCCGCAACAGCCAGGCGCTGTCATAGAGACGCTGCCGCCAGCGCAGCCACAGGCTCCACAACCCGGTCGCCACCATCATGAGGCCGAGCCCCACCATGACGCGGAAGCTCCAGAACAGGAGGAGCGAATTGGGGCGCTCGCCCGCCGGCCAGGCTTTCAGCCCCTTCACCTCGCCGTTCCAGTCGTGGGTGAGGATGTAGCTGCCGAGCCGTGGCACCTCGAGGGCGAAGTGTGTCGTCTCCTCGCCCATGTCCGGCCACCCGAACAGGATCAGCGGCTGGCCGCGCCTGGTCTCCCAGTGACC
>DASRDL010000107.1:0-5675 GCA_035652635.1 Hyphomicrobiaceae bacterium
GCACGACACGAGCCAGGCCGAGCGCCGGCACGAGTATGCCGAGTTCCTGTTCCGCCGCCTGCAGCGCAAGGGCTACCTGCTGCGCGACTGCCAGCGCCTCGTCAACAACGACCGCAACGTCTTCGCCGCCTGCATGGTGGCACTGGGCCACGCCGACGGAATGGTGACGGGCGTCACGCGCAACTGGACCACCGCCTACGAGGACGTCCGCAAGGTCCTCGACGCGCGCCCGCGGCGGCGTGTGATCGCCGTATCCATCGCCCTGATCCGCGGCCGCGCCGTTCTGGTGGCCGACGTGGCGGTGCACGACATGCCCACCTCCGAGCAGCTCGCCGACATCGCCGAGGAGGCGGTGCGCGTGGCGCGCCGGCTCGGCATGGACCCGCGTGTCGCGTTTCTCGCCTACTCGACCTTCGGCCAGCCGCGCGGCGAGCGCTCGGACCGCGTGCGCGAGGCGGTATCGCTGCTCGACCAGCGCCAGGTCGACTTCGAGTACGACGGCGACATGGCCGCCGACGTGGCGCTCAACCGCGAGGCCATGCGCCAGTATCCGTTCTGCCGCCTGTCGGACACCGCCAACGTGCTCGTCATGCCGGCGTTCCATTCTGCCGCCATCTCCACCAAGATGCTGAAGGAGCTGGGCGGCGCCACCCTGATCGGCCCGATGCTGGTCGGCCTCACCCACTCGGTGCAGATCTGCCCGCTCGGCGCCAAGGATACCGACGTCGTCAACATGGCCGCTCTCGCCGCCTACGACGTCAACGGGTGAAAGGCGCAGCCTGCGAAGCCCGGGAGGCGATCGTGCTGACCGTCACGCGCGACAAGATCCTGCCCACCACCATCACCGGCTCCTACCCGCGGCCGCTGTGGTTCGATCGCAGCCTCGCAGGCCGGTCGTTCAAGGAGGCGCTGGGCGATTCGCTGTTCCGCGAGCAGTACCTCGACGCGGTGGCCAGCATCATCGCCGAGCAGGAGGCGGCCGGCCTCGACATCGTCACCGACGGCGACAGCCGCTTCGATCTGACCGTGGGCGGCAAGTCCTGGTTCTTCTATCCGATCGAACGTCTGGGCGGCGTCCGTGGCCACCGCGATACCTCGCGCGGCTGGATGTCACGCCACGGCCTGCGGCCGGGCAAGATCCTGTGGGAGGTGCAGGAGGCCTACCAGCCGGCCGTCGTGCGCGAGAAGCTCACGCGCGGTCCCCTGGAGTACACGGCGCTGTGGCAGGTGGCCCAGCGCATGACCGACCGGCCGGTGAAGTTCGGCGCCATCTGCGCCCCCGCCATCGCCTCGATGCTGTGGAACGAGTACTACGCCGACGACAAGGCGATGATCCTCGACCTGTGCGATATCATGAACGCCGAGCTGCGCGACATGGCGGCTGCCGGCTGCCCCCTGATCCAGGTCGAGGAGCCGCCGCACCACATGCGCGTCCAGCAGGCGGGATGCACGGACGCCGATCTGGAGTTCCTCACCCAGGCGTTCAACCGCCAGCTCGCCGGTGTGAACGCCGAGATCTGGGTGCACACGTGCTGGGGCAATCCCAATCAGCAGCGCGTGCACTGGAAGGTGCCGAGCTACGAACGCGCCCTGCCGCACCTCCTGCAGCTCGACTGCGACGTGCTGACCATCGAGTGTGCCAGCTCGGACGGACAGGACCTGCATCTCTTCAAGCACATCAAGACCGACAAGAAGATCGCCATCGGCGTGGTCAACCACTGCAACACCGTGGTGGAGCCGGCGGAGCACGTCGCGAGCCTGATCCGCAAGGCGCTGGAGTACATCCCCAAGGAGCAGCTCGTCATCAGCACCGACTGCGGGTTCGGGCGCGAGGGCCTGTCGCGGCGAATCGCGTTCTACAAGTGCGTGGCGCTCGTCGAGGGCACCAACATCGTCCGCCGCGAGCTCGGCCTGCCCGAAGCGCGCGTGCGGGCTGCCGATCCCAAGCTCTGGTTCGCCGGGCGCGAACGGCTGCCCTAGCTCCCGTCATCCCGGAGCCTCGCGCCAGCGAGGCATCCGCGACCCGGCCCCATGTCCTCGTGCTCGAAGCCGGGTTCCGGCTCGAGCGTGCGCGCTCGACCCGGACGACCGGACGATTCGCTTCTACCGGAATGCCGCGACGCGCGCGGACTCCTCGGCGATCACGCGAGCGTTGTTCTCCTGCTCCGTGCCGGCCGGCTCTCCCCTGACCAGAACCGTCGGGCTCGACCATACCGGCACGCGCGGGCAGCCGCCGCAGCTGTCCCTGTAGCTCATGATGTCGCGCCACTTGTTGCCGTTGACGTAGCCGTGGCCGTGCGGGAACGGCGTCATGATCTTGTCGATGGCGAGCTCGTGGCGGGCGCCGATGATGTGGCCGACCTCGTGGGCGACCGAGTGCGTGGTCGCCGCGCACTCGTGATGCACGACCGCGAAGGCCTCGTCGGCTTCCGGGTGCACGCGCGTGGCAAGCCCGCAGCCCGCCGCGTCGTCGACGATCAGCAGCACCACGTCGGCGCGATACGCGTTGCGCAGCTCGTGCACCTCGTCCATGTAGCCGTCGCCCTTGTCGGCGAGCCGCCAGACGTGGTCGAAATGCGTTCCTTCCTCGGCATAGTCGGTCGCGTAGGTGTGCACGAGGCGCAGCTTCACATGGCCGAGGTTGCTCCTGCGGAAAGACTCGTTGGCCTCCTCGATGGCGAGCTCGATCAGGTCGCGCCGCACGTCGCTGTAATGGGCCGCCGCCTTGCGCGTATAGGCGACCATCACGTCGATGACCACTTCGCCGGCCGCGGACTGAGGTGCATCGGCCGCCTGGCGGGGCGGCAGCACCGGGCTGCGGCGGGGCCCGCGCGACGTGACTGCCCGCAAGGCCTGCACGGCATTGGAATGGCCGAAGCGATCCTTGCTCGAGACCAGCACCTGCGGGGCATGATCGGGCGGCATGCGGCCCTCGCTCAGCGCGACCACGGCGTGCAGGCTGCCGCCCATTGGCCGTATGGAATAGAGGCGGTCGCCGTTCTGGACCGTGCCGACGATGGTTCCGTCGTTCCACCACATCAGGGCCACCTGTCCGCCGGTGTCGTCGATGGTGCCGCGCCATACGCCGCCCTCGGGGCCGGTGAGACCGGCGACGCGGGAAGCGGTGAGCTCGGTGTCGTCGCCGAGCGCGAGCGTGATGCGGGCGGAGGCCGACGGATTCGCCAGCGACCCGATCCGCGAGCTGACGAGGCTGGCACCAAGGGCGGCGCTCGAGGCCTTGCCGAGCTCGAGAATGGCGGCCTGGCGCTGGCTGAGCGCCGTGTCGGCCGGCGCCATCGCCAGCACGCGCTCCTGCGCGTGAGCCGCACTCGCCGCGAGCCCGACGAGGCACGCGATCAACGATACGGAAAAGGTCTTGTGGATGGAGTTCATGTCACCATAACCAAAAGGACGATGCGGAGCCGCGGGCGGCACGGCCGAGCTTGTCGTTTCGCTTTCTGTGAGCTGGGCCCGGCGAGGTCCATCAGGACAGGCCGACCTTGCCTTCGATCTGCTTGAGCAGGCAGCGGATCGCCGCCAGCTCGTCCTTGGTGGCCAGTCTCTTGAGAATGCACCCCTTGGCTTTCGGCGACGAAGCCGTCTTGTGCGCCCACGCCACGCGGATGGTGGGGCGCTCGTCGGCAGCCGGCTGCGCGCAGGGCAACGGGACCAGGCCGAAAACAGCAGTGTTGAAAAACAGTGTCATGGCACACCCTCGTGGTAATTCGACCGTCTCCTTCAGTCGGATCGCGGTATTGCCTCGCGATGTGGGCGCATGATGCTCCGCAGCGAAGGGCGCGCGCTGTGCCGCCGGGAACAACGTTCAAGAATAAATTAACCATGCGGGTCGGCAGGCCTTGGAGACGGGCTCCTCAGCGCCGCCAGCGGCCCACGCTGCGCAGCGCCTCCAGGTTCGCCTGGCCCAGGAAGAGGGCGACGAGCAAGAGAAAGATGCCGCTGGGAAAGGCCATGACGGCCACGCCGACCGCCACCACGAGGCCGAGCGTGGCGACGATCCGCACCGACCACACCGGCCCCAGGACCCAGCCGAGCCACGCATCGAGCGTCTGTCCGCCGTCGAGCGGGTAGGCGGGCAGCAGGTTGAAGCACATGAGAAAGAAGTTGGCCGACGCCAGCACGGCGAGCGGCAGGGCGAGCATGGCATTGCCGCCGGCGCCCGCCTCGCCGGCCAGCATCGTCATCCCCTGCCATAGCCCCAAGTTGACCGCCGGCCCGGCGAGGTAGATGGCCGAGCGCGCCAGCGCCGAGTGGGGCAGCGAGCGCTCGAAGTGGGCGAGGCCGCCGAGCCCGGTGAGCTCGATATGGCTGACATTGGCATCGAACAGCCGGCCGACGAACGCATGCCCCAGCTCGTGCAGCAGGATGGAAACGAGCAGGCCGACCACGATGACGACCCCCGCGGACATCATCGGCGTGTTGCCCGACGTGAAGTAGGGATAGGTGAAGACGAGCAGCACCAGCACGAACATCATGTCGAGGTAGACGGCGATGCCGGCGATGCGACCGAGCTCGAGGCGGGCGAACATGGCTGCTCTTCAGGTTGGTCGGGTTGGCTGCCGCGGGGCTCTCCGGAGCCCGTCGACGCTACACTCGCTCATGCCGCCTCGGCGAAGGCTTGCGGCCGCCGACGTCCCTTGATCTGGGTGCGGTGCATGATGCGGCGCGACCTGGCATCGAACGGATCGCGGCGATGCATGGTGGAGCGGTTGTCCCACAACAGCAGGTCGCCGACACGCCACTTGTGCTCGTAGCGCAGCTCGGGCCTGGCGATGTGCGTCCACAGCGCATCGAGCAGGGCATCGGACTCCGCCGGCGATAGCCCCTCCACGCAGGAGTTGCGCCGGCGCCCGAGATAGAGCAACGGCGCGCCCGTGACGGGATGGCGGCAGACGGCCGGGTGCCAGGCACCGGGAGCCTTGTGCGGGTCGTCGGTGGGCTCCACGCCCTGGCGCAGATAGCCGCCGCTGTTGTAGGTGCCGTCGTGCTTGATGCGCCGGCCTCTTATCCTCGCCTTCAGCTCCTCCGGCAGCATGTTCCACGCCGCCTCCATGCCGCACAGCCAAGTGTCGCCGCCGCTCGGTGGCACCTCGAGGGCGTAGAGCATGGAAGCGTCGGGCGGCAGCTCGAGATAGCTCATGTCGGTGTGCCACACCGCCTCGCCGGCGCCGAGCGAGCCGATCGGGCGGCCCGTCTCGTCGAGCACGTTGGAGACGACGTAGATGTCGGGATACCCCGGCGGGCTCTGGCGGCCGTGCTCGTTGACGGGTGGCGGGTCGAGGTCGCCGAACCGGCGGCTGAAGCGGAGGAGATCGTCGTCGGTGAGGCGCTGGTCGCGAAACAGCAGCGCGGAATGGCGATGCCACGCCCGCTCGACGGCGGCGAAACGGGCATCGTCGAGGGCTGCAAGGTCCACGCCCGAGACCTCCGCACCGACGGCCGCGGTCAGCGGCGAGATCGACAGAGCCATGCTCAACCGGCCTCCCCTATCCACAGGTGCTGGCGCACCGGTCAGCCTCTGCCCTTCTTGCCCCGTGCCGCCAGCGTGCGCAGCCGGAGCGCGTTGAGGCGGATGAAGCCCGCCGCGTCCTTCTGGTCGTAGGCGCCCTTGTCGTCCTCGAAGGTGACGAGGCTCGTGGAGTAGAGCGACCTGCCGC
>DASRDL010000108.1:0-12890 GCA_035652635.1 Hyphomicrobiaceae bacterium
GAGGAAAGCCTCGTGCAGGCGCCGGCTCTCCTCCTCGCCGACGCTGCGCCCGCGAAAACGCAGGCCGGCCTCGATCATCGCCTTCGATCCGCGGCCGATGAACGGATGCAGCTCCGCGAGCGTCACCGGCTCCAGGTCCACCAGCCCCAGCGCGTGGTTGGTGGCGGAGAGCAGGTCGGGCGCCGTATCGACGATGGTGCCGTCGAGGTCGAAGACGATGGTGGCGCCTGTGAGGTCTGGGAGCATGGGAAGGAGCCCGGTTGCGGCGGGGCAACCTAGGCAAATTTCCCTGCCAAAGAAAGAGCCGTGGGGTTGCTTGTCCCAGGCCACCGGCAGTCGTAGGTTGCGCCGAGTGACGGCGATGACCCAACGCAATGGCGGCGAGCCGGGCATCGTGCCGGGGCTGCCCCGCTGGGGTCGACCCATTCTACAGATCCGCCGGCCCAATCTTCCGTGGAGGCGTACATGGACAAGCCCACCATCAGCCTGATCCGAAGCCAGTGCTACATCGACGGCCAGTGGGTCGGCGAGCCCACCGTGCCCGTCACCAACAAGGCCACCGGCGACGTCATCGCCAAGGTGCCGAGCCTGGGCGAGGCCGAGACGCGCGCGGCAATAGAGGCCGCCAACCGCGCCCTTCCCGCCTGGTCGAGGATGCTGGCCAAGGAGCGCTCCAAGCGGGTGCGCGCCTGGTTCGACCTGATGATGGAGCATGCCGACGAGCTGGCCCTGCTGCTCACCAGCGAGCAGGGCAAGCCGCTCGCCGAGGCCAGGGGCGAGATCGTCTATGCCGCCGGTTTCGTCGAGTTCTTCGCGGAGGAGGCCAAGCGCGTCTACGGCGAGACCATCCCCACATTCAAGGCGGATGCGCGCATCGTCGTCATCAAGCAGCCGGTCGGCGTGGTGGCGGCCATCACGCCGTGGAACTTCCCCGCCGCCATGATCACGCGCAAGGTGGCCCCGGCGCTGGCGGTGGGCTGCACGGTGGTGTGCAAGCCGGCCTCCGAGACCCCGCTCACCGCGCTGGCGCTGGCCGTGCTGGCCGAGCGCGCCGGCATCCCCAAGGGCGTGTTCAACGTCATCACCGGCAAGGCCAGCGTCATCGGCAAGGAGCTCACCTCCAACCCGGACGTGCGCATGCTCACCTTCACCGGCTCCACCGAGATCGGCGCCAAGCTGATGGAGCAGTGCGCGCCCACCATCAAGAAGCTCGGCATGGAGCTCGGCGGCAACGCGCCCTTCATCGTCTTCGACGACGCCGACCTCGACAAGGCGGTGGCCGGCGCCATGGCCTCCAAGTACCGCAACGCCGGGCAGACGTGCGTATGCGCCAACCGCATCTATGTGCAGGACAAGGTCTACGACGCGTTTGCCGAGAAGCTCGCAGCCGAGGTCAGGAAAATGAAGGTCGGGCCCGGCACCGAGGCCGGCGTCACCACCGGCCCGCTGATCAACAAGGCCGCGGTGGAGAAGGTGGAGGAGCACGTGGCCGACGCGCTCGGCAAGGGTGCCAAGGTCGTGCTCGGCGGCAAGCGCCATGCGCTGGGCGGCAACTTCTTCGAGCCGACCATCCTCGCCGACGTCACGCAGAAGATGATGGTGGCGCGCGAGGAGACGTTCGGGCCGGTGGCGCCGCTCTTCCGCTTCAAGACGGAGGAGGAGGTGATCGCCATGGCCAACGACACGCCCTTCGGCCTGGCCGCCTACTTCTATGCCCGCGACATGGGGCGCGTGTGGCGCGTGGCCGAGGCGCTGGAGTGCGGCATCATCGGCATCAACGAGGGCATCATTTCGAGCGAAGTGGCGCCCTTCGGCGGCTACAAGCAGTCGGGCCTCGGCCGCGAAGGCTCCCACCACGGCATCGAGGAGTTCCTGGAGACCAAGTACATGCTGATGGGTGGACTGTGAGGCGCATGTCATCCCGGCCGGAGCGAGAAGCGCGCAGAGTCGGGACCCAGGACTTTCGAGCGCGGCCGCTGGGTCCCGGATATTTCGCTTCGCGAAATTCCGGGATGACAATCGAGACCGTGGTGTGCCCGTGACCGCCGAGCTGTGGAAGCAGCAGGCGGCGGAACGGGCGCTCGCCTATGTGGAGCCCGGCATGCTGCTGGGGCTCGGCACGGGCTCCACGGCGGCCAAGTTCGTCGACCTCGTCGGCCGGCGCGTGAAGGACGGCCTGAAGATCACCTGCGTGCCCACGTCGGAGGCGACGCGCGCACAGGCCGAGCGGCTCGGCATTCCGCTCACCACCCTCGATCACGCGCCCCTGCTCGACCTCACCGTCGACGGTGCCGACGAGCTGGACGGCGAGCTGCGGCTCATCAAGGGCGGCGGCGGCGCGCTGCTGCGCGAGAAGATCGTGGCCACTGCCTCCAAGCGTATGGTGGTCATCGCCGACGCCTCCAAGCTGGTCGTCACGCTCGGGCGCTTCCCGCTGCCCGTCGAGGTAGTGCGCTTCGGCCTGTCGGCGACGCGCGATCTGGTCGCCGCCGTGGCCGCGGAGGCGGGCTGCCGGGGCGAGATCAGTTTGCGCCTGGGCAAGGATGGCCAGCCGTTCGTCACCGACGGAGGCAACAACCTGCTCGACTGCGCGTTCGGGCGCATCCCGGATGCGGCGGCGCTCGATGCCGGGCTCAAGCGCGTGCCGGGCGTGGTGGAGAACGGCCTGTTTCTCGGCATCGCCTCGGTCGCCGTCATCGCCGGCGCGGACGGCATCACCATCATCGAGCGCGATCCGGCCACAACCCCCCGCTACCAGCGGCCCTAGTGCGTGCGGGCCGGCGAATGGGAAAGGACCCAGCAATGCTCCACCGTGCGGCTCTCTTCGCATCGGCGTGGCTCGTGTTTGCCGCGCCCCCTGCTCCGCTCGCCGCCCAGGAGCCCGACCCGGCGCGGATCGCCGCCGCCAAGGAGCTGATGCAGGCGGCCGGCGTCGCCAGGCAGTTCGACGAGGTGATGCCGCTGCTCACCAAGCAGATCGCCGACAGCTTCGTGGTGCTCGCGCCCGACAAGTCGAGCGAGATCCGCGAGGTGTTCGGCCAGCTCGCCATCAAGTTCGTCGACCGCAAGGGCGAGCTGATCGACAAGATCGCCGAGGTCTACGCCGAAAAGCTGACCGCAGAGGACATCTCCGCCCTGACGGCCTTCTACAAGTCGCCGGCCGGGATCAAGTTCATCGCCGTGCAGCCGGAGATCATGCGCCGCTCGGTGATGCTGGGCCACCGCTGGGGTCAGGCGCTCGGCCGCGAGATCGACGAGGAGGCGCGCCGCGAGTTGAAGAAGCGCGGCGTCGACCTCTAAATGGCAGGCCTCAGTCTCCACCCCGGCGCTTGTGCAGGTCGGCAATGAAGGCCGTGGCGGCGCGCACGGCGGGCGGGGCGTAGAGAATCTTGCGGTGGCCCAGGTCGTCGAAGGCGATCAGCTGGGTGCCGGCGCAGGCAGCGGCGATCTCCTCGGCTTCCGCGAACGCCACATCCGGGTCGTCGCGCGAATGCAGGATGAGCGCCGGCCGGCCGGCTTCGCGCAGCAGGTTGATCCCGGTGAAGTCGACGATGCGGCGCTGGGCGATGGCCTCGAGGCGCTGCTCGTAGGCCTGCTGTGCCGCGGGTGAGAGGCCCTCGTCCTCGCCGAACGTGCGCGTCACCACCGAGAAATGGTTGGGCATCGCTACCAGAACGAAGCCCTGGAACGGATAGCCGTGCGGCATCGGCGGTCCGCCGCCGCCCGCGAGCAGCGCCGCCATCCCGCCCAGCGAATGGGCGAGCACGAAGTGGATGGGGCCCAGGGCCTCGGCCACGTGGCGGACGGCGTGGGCGCAGTCGATGAGGCTCGCGCGCTCGGGCAGGCTCTGGCCGTGGGCAGGGAAGTCGAACAGCACCGTGCGGAAGCCGCGTTTGCGGAAGTGCTCGGAGAAGGCCGTCATGAAGGAGGCCTCGCTGGTCCAGCCGTGCACCAGCAGTACGGAGGCACCGTTCCAGGCCCCCTCGGGCCCGAAGACATAGGCCTGCAGGTCGGCGCCTCCCTCCGCCACCCGCACGGCCTGTGCGCCGCGCAAATGGAAGCGCGCACGCTCGACCAGAACATCGTGGTCGGCGCTGCGGTAGCGCGAGGTGGCCGGAACGCAGAAGCGCTGGAAGGCGATCTCGCCCCATCGCTGCGGGTCCTGCGGCAGATATGCTCTCGATGGCGGCTCCGACGTCATGGACTTCCCTGCAAGGCCGGCGCCCGCTGGACCGCCGGCTCACGGGGCGCAGTGCGTAGCACAAGTCGCGGCGCTTGGCATGCGCGGCAGACCGACCAGGGGGGCAGCGGCCGGCTGGCGGCTTGCGCACAGGGCGGGCACGGGCGCATGCGCGCGCACGCCGCTTCAGAACAGCAGCCACCCGAAGCCCAAGAAGGCGCCCCCCACCACCGCCGCGCTGATGATCGTGCCGGCCTTCAGAGCGACACCGGCGTCCGACCGGGCGACGGAGAGGTAGGCGCCGACGATCGCGCCCACCGCCAGCAGTGCCAGGATGGCGTCGAAGACGCCGGGCTTCTGCACGCTCGCCACGTAGCGGATCATGATCGCGGCGATTGCCGCGCAGACGTAGACTGCCGCGAGCTCCTTGTGCTCGGACATCGCTTTCCCCGTCACGGTCCCGGCCATTTTGTTTCCTCCGCTGCGAGCCCGCTGATGTCTCCCAGCCGGGCAACACGACCGCACGCCCCGCGCCCGTGAGGGTAAACTGCCGCGCAGGCCCTCAACGGAGCGAAGGAGCGGCGGCCGACATTAACACGGCGCCTACGTCCTAACCAAGCCGGGCCGCAGTCGTCCGCGCGAACCGGTGGCCGACCCGCGGCTCACAGATGCGTGCGCGATGCGGCATTGTAAGTCGGGCGGTCATCGTCCACTTTGTTTGCAGGCGCGGGCCAACTCGAGGATGCATCCCATGAGCAGCTTCGACTACGATCTCTTCGTCATCGGCGGCGGCTCGGGCGGGGTGCGGGCGGCGCGCATCGCCGCCGGGCACGGCGCCAAGGTGGCGATCGCCGAGGAGTACCGCTTCGGCGGCACCTGCGTGATCCGCGGCTGCGTGCCCAAGAAGCTCCTGGTCTACGCCAGCCGCTTCCGCGACGACTTCGAGGACGCCGCGGGCTTCGGCTGGACCGTGCCCGAGCCCAGCTTCGACTGGCCGGCGCTGATCGCCGCCAAGGACGCGGAGATCACCCGCCTGGAAGGGCTCTATCGCTCCGGGCTCGAGCGCGCCGGCGTCACGGTCGTCAAGGCGCGCGCCGAGCTTGCCGATGCGCACACCCTCACGCTCCAGCCCGGCAACCGCAAGGTGACGGCGCGCATCGTCCTCGTCGCTACCGGCGGGCGCCCCGTCGTTCCCGACGTGCCGGGCGCCGGCCACGCCATCACCTCCAACGAGGCGTTCCATCTCGAGGAGCTGCCGAAGTCGATCATGATCGTCGGCGGCGGCTACATCGCCGTGGAGTTCGCCTGCATCTTCAGCGGCCTCGGCGTCGACGTCACGCTGCTCTACCGCGGCCCCAAGATCCTGCGCGGCTTCGACGAGGAGCTGCGCGACAGCCTGACCGAGGAGCTCTTCAAGCGCCGCATCGACGTGGTCTGCAACGCCGAGATCGCCGCCATCGACAAGGGCTGGATGCACACCACGGTCACGCTCAAGGACGGCAGCAAGGTCGAGACGGGCAAGGTGATGTACGCCACGGGGCGCGCGCCCAACACGCGCGGGCTCGGGCTCGAGGCAGCGGGCGTCGAGCTGGGCAAGCGCGGCGAGATTGCGGTCGACGCCTACTCGCGCTCCTCGGTGGAGCACATCTATGCGGTGGGCGACGTGACCGACCGCGTGAACCTGACACCGGTGGCCATCCGCGAGGGCCACGCCTTCGCCGACACCGTGTTCGGCAACAAGCCGACGGCGGTGAACCATGAACTGGTGCCGACGGCGGTGTTCTCCACGCCCGAGATCGGCACCGTCGGCCTGACGGAGGAGGCCGCACGCGCCCGCTATCCCAAGCTCGATGTCTACAAGGCCCGCTTCAAGCCGCTGAGGCACACGCTGTCGGGCCGCGACGAGCGCATGCTCATGAAGCTGCTGGTGGACGGCGAGACCGGCCGCGTGGTGGGCTGCCACGTGCTGGGCCCCGATGCGGCCGAGATCGTGCAGATGGCCGCCATCGCCATGCGCATGGGCGCCACCAAGGCCGATTTCGATGCCACCGTGGCGCTGCATCCGACCGCGGCCGAGGAGCTGGTGACGATGCGGGAGAAGTGGGTGCCGCCGGCCAAGCCTGCGCCGCCGAAGCCCTCGCAGGGCAAGGCGGGGCCGCGATGAGCCGGCTCGCGGGGCGCGTGGCCCTGGTGACGGGGGCGGGCGCAGGCATCGGTCGGGCGATCGCGCGCACGTTCGCGTCCGAGGGCGCCCACGTCTACGTCACCGACATCGATGGCGCCGCCGCCGAGGTCGTGGCGCGGGAGATCACCGCCGGCGGCGGATCGGCGCAGGGCCTCGCCGCCGACGTGTCGCGCGGACAGGACGTAACGGCCATGTTTCGCGCCGCCGAGGCGGGGCACGGCCGGCTCGACGTGCTCGTCAACAATGCCGGCCTCAACGTGCGCGGCGACTTCCGCCACCTCTCCGACGCCGACTGGGTCAAGATCCGCGAGGTCAACCTCGACGGCGTGGTGCGCGTGGCGCGCGACGGCTTCGCCCTCCTCAAGGCGTCGGGCCGCGGCTCCCTCGTCAACATCGCCTCGATCATGGGCCACCGCGGCCTGCGCCAGCTCGCGGCCTACTCGGCCACCAAAGGTGCGGTGCTGGCTCTGACGCGCGGGCTCGCTGTCGAGTACGCGCCCTTCAACATCCGGGTCAACGCGCTGGCGCCGGGCTTCGTCGAGACGGCGCTCACCGCGCGTGCACTGAAGAACCCCGGCATCCACAAGGCGCTCCTCGACAGCACGCCGTTGCGCCGCTTCGGCCTGCCGGAGGAGATCGCCACGGCCGCGCTGTTCCTCGCCAGCGACGATGCCTCCTACGTCACCGGCGCGGAGCTCGCCGTCGACGGCGGCATGTCCGCCGGGTTGTAGAGGCGCGCTAAGCCGCGAGCTGGACGAAGATCAGGATGAGGCCGATCACCGAAACGGTCCACGCCGCCGTACGCGCCCAAGGAATGCCCGCCAGATAGATCACGGCATGCGCCACGCGGCCCCAGAAGAAGAGCTGGGCGCCGAGCAGCGTCATGGCATTGCCCACGTTGGCCGCCTTGGCCGCCAGCACCAGGATGGCGAACAGCACCAGGTTCTCCAGCATGTTGCGGTGGGCGCGCTGAGCCCGGCCGGCCCAGCCCGTGAGCTCAGGCATGCCTTCGCGGTTGCCGGCCAGCGTCGCCAGGCCCACCTGCAGCGTCGCTCCGCTCACGGCGATGATGACCAGCACGAACGTGAGTGCGGCAGACCATACCAGGTACCAGAGCTCGGGCGTCATGGCGCATCCTCCCCAGTGTTTTCCAAGCGGACGCCAGTCCAGCTGCTCGATGTGACGGCCGCGAAACGGCAGAGCTGCGGCTCCGTGCACACTAGGTAGCCGCCGCGCCGGCTGTCGAGAGGCATTCTGTGCACTGCCGCGAGCGGCACCAGCCGCTCGTGCGTTCACCAACGGTGAGCGCGACCGCCTGCCCCCCTTTCGAGGCCACCCTATCCGCGCTATGCCAGGGGCAAACAGGCAGGCGATATCGCTATGGAGGTCATGTCCCATGTCAAAAGCAATGACGCTCGAGGAGGTTGCGAAGGCCATGGTGGCTCCCGGCAAGGGCATCCTGGCGGCCGACGAGAGCACCGGCACGATCAAGAAGCGCTTCGACTCGATCAAGGTCGAGAGCACGCCCGACAGCCGGCGCGACTACCGCGAGATGCTGTTCCGCTCGACCGAGGCCATGAAGAACTACATCTCCGGCGTGATCCTCTACGACGAGACCATCCGCCAGAAGGCCAAGGACGGCACGCCGCTGCCCAAGATCATCGAGGCGGCGGGTTCGCTGCCCGGCATCAAGGTCGACGCGGGCACCAAGCCGCTGCCGTTCTCGCCCGGCGAGGTGATCACGGAAGGGCTCGACGGCCTGCGTGACCGCATCAAGGACTACGTCTCGCTCGGCGCCAGGTTCGCCAAGTGGCGGGCGGTGATCGACATCGGCAAGGGCATCCCGTCCTACAACTGCATCAATGCCAATGCCCAGGCGCTCGCACGCTATGCGGCGCTGTGCGTGGAGGGCGGCCTGGTGCCGATCGTGGAGCCCGAGGTGCTGATGGACGGCGACCACGACATCGACGCCTGCGAGAAGGTCACCGAGTGGGTGCTGAAGGAGGTCTATGCCCAGCTCTACTACGCCAAGGTGCCGCTCGAGCAGACCGTGCTCAAGCCCAACATGGTGATCGCCGGCAAGAAGTGTCCGAAGCAGGCGAGCCGCCAGGAGGTGGCCGAGCGCACGGTGAAGGTGCTCAAGGCCTGCGTGCCGCCGGCGGTGCCGGGCATCGCCTTCCTGTCCGGCGGCCAGTCGGACGAGGACGCGACCGCCCACCTCTCGCTGATGAACCAGATGGGGCCGCTGCCGTGGAGGCTCTCGTTCTCCTACGGCCGCGCCCTGCAGGCGGCGCCGCTCAAGGCCTGGGGCGGCAAGGCGGAGAACGTGGCCGCCGGCCAGCGTGCGTTCGCCCACCGCGCCAAGATGAACGGCATCGCCACGCTCGGCAAGTGGACGGAGCAATTGGAGAAGGCGGCGTAATCGCTCTTCCCCTCCCCGGTCGCAGACGGTCGCGGAGAGCGGGGAAGCGCGAGCCGCCGTTTCGCCCCAATGGCGACTGATAGCCTGTGAGCGGTGCGGCCCGCTCTTGGGCCCGATGGGACGTGCGTGACGCAAGGTCGGACAGATTGCCAGCTCTATGCCGTCGTCGAGGCCGGTGAGGCGGCGCTCGAGCGGCTCAACGCGGCGCTGTCGGCGGCGCCGATCGCCTCCGTGCTGATCGCTGCCGCCGCCGGTGGCGCCCTGCAGGTACCGGCCGCCAGGGCTCTGGTGGTGGCGGCGCAGCGTCATGGAGCTGCGGCGCTGCTGGCGGATGCGCCGGAGCTCGCCCGCACGCTGGGCGCCGACGGCGTGCACCTGAGCCCGGCCGAGGACCCGATGCCGGCCTATGCCAGTGCGCGCGCCGTGCTGGGACGGCAGGCGATTGTCGGCGCCGATGCCGGCCTGTCGCGCCACCATGCCATGGAGCTGGCCGAGGCCGGCGCCGACTACATCGCCTTCGGCGCGCCGGCCGGCCTCGAGGATGGCGATACGGCCCGCGCCCGCCGCGACGAGCTGATCGCCTGGTGGGCGGAGATCTTCGAGGCGCCGTGCGTTGCCTTCGACGTCGGCGCGCCGGCGGAAGCGGAGGCACTTGCCGAAGCCGGCGCCGACTTCGTGGCCGTGCGCCTGCCCGTCGCAGGGCCGCCGGCCGCGGCACGCGATCTGGTGGCCGATGTCGCGGCAGCGGTGCGTGCGCCGGCCGCGGCGGGTTGAGGAGGGTTCGCATCGTGCGCCGCAGGACCCTCATCGTCAGCGTCTGGGCGCTGCTGCTGCCGGCCGCCGCTGTGGCCGAGACCAGCTCGTGGGTCGGGCGCGTCGACGGGCCCGCCGAGCCGGCGCCAAGGAAGGCCGCTCCCAAGCGCGCCCCGCCCGCTGCGCCCGCCAAGGTCATCAGGACCGAGCCGGCGACACCCTCCGCCGAGCGTCCGGCCATCGCTGCTCCTTCGCCCCCCTCTCCGCCGGCTCTGCCGTCGGCAGCGCCGGCCCCCGGCGGCACCGCACCCCCCGCGCTGCCGCCGCCCGAACGGGCCAGCGAGTACGCCAAGACGCCAGCACCGGGCGAGGATGCCGCTTACGAAGCCTTCGACCAGGGCAAGTACGTCACCGCTCTCAACCTGGCGCTGGCAGCGGCCCAGAAGGGCGACGCGCAGGCGCACACGCTGGTCGGCCGCATCTATCAGGAAGGCTACGGTGCGCCTCAGAACCTGGCGCTGGCGGCCCAGTGGTATGCACGCGCCGCCGAGCTGGGCGATCCGGAAGGCATGTTCGCCTACGGCCTGATGTTGGCCGAGGGCCAGGGCGTGCAGAAGAACCTCGAGGCGGCGGCGCAGATGTTCGAGGCCGCCGCCCGCCACCGCCACGCGCTCGCCAACTACAATCTGGCCCTGCTCTTCCTTAAAGGCCAGGGTAAGCCGGAGAACCCCGTGCGCGCCTTCGGCCACATGCTGTTCGCCGCCGAGGCCGGCATTGTGGCCGCCCAATACGACCTCGGCACGCTCTACGCCACCGGCACCGGCGTCGATTACAACGCCTTCGAGGCGGCACGCTGGATCGGCAAGGCCGCCGCCCAGGGTTATCCCGAGGCGCAACTCGATTATGCCGTGCTGCTCTTCCGCGGGCACGGCGTGCCGCCCGACCAGAAGCGCGGCGCACAGCTTTTCCGGGCCGCGGCCGAGAAGGGGCTGCCGGTGGCGCAGAACCGTCTGGCGCGCTGCTACGCACACGGCGCCGGTGTCGAGAAGGACCTGGTCGAGGCGGCCAAGTGGCACCTGATCGCCAAGGCTGCGGGCGAGAGCGACGAGCAGCTCGACAAGTTGCTCGCCAAGCTCTCCAAGGCCGACCGCGCCAAGGCCGAGGCCGCCGCCTACCAGTGGCGCGATCGCACGCTCATGGGCATCGAGTAGGGATGGCGAGAAGGGGTCGGGCCCCCGCGCCCGCGCTGCGGGATCGCTGCAGCCGCGGTGGCGAGACGTGACCCCTTTGCCTTGTGTGCGTCAGCAGCCGTGCCGGCCGAGGCAGCGGTAGTACATGGGCGTGCGCCAGCCCCAGCGCGCCGCACACTCGTGCCGCCAGGCGTGGCAGCGGCCCCACTGCACCTGCTGGAGCAGTCTGCCTTCGAGTACGGTGGTGCCAGGCATCAGCGACTGGTGCGCGGGAGCCGCCGAGGCGCCCGCCGGAGCGAGTGAGAGAGCCGTCAGCATCAGCCCACCCGCCAGCGTCGATTTCGCGAGCATGCTTCTCCTCCTTGATGCAATTGCCGTCACTCGGCCGCGGCGTTCGCGCTGCGGGCCGAGGCCGACACTCGATCAGAGAGAAGCTGAATGAAGGCGCAATGCTTGGTTCACCGTGCATTCACGCAGCCCACCGTGCGACAAGAGTGCTCGGGGTGAGCCCAAGCCCCGCCGCGTCGTCACTGCGACTGGGGCACGCGCGGGCCGCCCGGAGGCCCGAGCTTGTCGAGCACGCCGCCGCGCGGCGGCTCGGCCGGCGCTGCCGGCACCGCCTTTTCGGCCGGCTGCTTGGCGGGCGCCGTCGCCGCCGGCGACTCGAACAGCGAGCGGGGCTGGCCGGTGCGCGAGGCAAGCAGCGTCAGCAGCATGCTGGTGGTGAAGAAGGCCACGGCCAGCCCGGCGGTGACGCGCGTGAGGAAGTTGGCAGCTCCCCGCCCGGTCATGAAGCCCCCGCCGCCGCCGATGCCGAGCGCGCCGCCCTCGGAGCGCTGCAGGAGCACGACGCCGACCAGCGCCGCGGCAATCATCAGGTGGACAATGAGCAGGACGGTCGTCATGACGGGTTCCGGGGGTGGGCTGGGCCCCAGGCTTCTACACCAGCTGAGCGCGGGCCGCCAGCATCGGCACTCGCTCGCCGCACGCGGTCACTTCTTGGCGGCCGGAGCCGGCGCATCGGCAAACGGATTGGTGGGCCAGTCCGCAGCGGGCGGGCTGTAGGCATCGTTGGCCTTGCGCTTGGCCTTCGACTTGGCGCCTTTGTCATCGGCCTTCGGGTCCTTGGCCGGTGCAGGGCCCGGAGCAACCGAGGCCTTGGCGGCGGCCGGCGGAGCCTTGACTGCGCCCTTGTCGGCGGCCGCCGACGGTGCCGCCGCCGCCTTCTTGACGGGCGGGCCCTTCTTCTCGCCGCTGCCCTGCGGCTTGCCCGCCTTTGCCACCGGCACTTTCGGCGTCGCCTCGCGCGTCTGCGGCGGCGGGGCGGCTTCCCTCAGGTTCACGAGCGGCCGGCCCTGGCAGCGGAACAGCAGCTGCTCGTCGACCTCGATGAGGCGGCGGATCTGCTCGAGCTTGTCGGGTGCCAGGTTGGCCTTGGCCCACTCGGGCCCCTTGCCCATGTCGCCGCGCGCACCGCTCAGCTCGAGCTGACCCTGCTCCGTCTTGAGCCTGGCGCAGTCCTCCTTGTCGAGGGGAGCTGCGCGCAGCGCGTAGCCGTGCGCGACCAGGGCGGCGGCGATCACGGCCATGCCCAGACGCATCTTCACCACGCGGCCCCCTTGTTGCGGTCGCGACCCTCGGCTTCCGGCACTAATCCGCTTTGCCGGCTGCGGTCAAGCGCCGCATGCGGCAATGATGGCGAGAAAATCGTCGGCCTTGAGGCTGGCGCCGCCGACCAGCGCGCCGTCGACGTCGTCGATCGACAACAATGTGCGCGCGTTGTCTGGCTTCACCGATCCGCCATAGAGGATGCGCATGGCCCGGCCTGCAGCGCCGTAGCGTTCGGCGAGCGCGCCGCGCAGGTAGCGATGCACCTCGGCGACGTCGGCGGGCGTCGGCGTGAGGCCGGTGCCGATGGCCCACACCGGCTCGTAGGCGAGCACCGTGTCGGCGGCCGTCGCCTTGTCGGGCAGCGAGGCGGCAAGCTGGCGGCCGACGACGGCGAGCGTCAGACCCGCCCGCCGTTCACCCGCCGTCTCGCCGACGCAGACGATGGCGGCAAGACCCGCACGATGCGCCGCCAGCGCCTTGGCCCGCACGTCGGCATCGCGCTCGCCGTGATCGGCACGGCGCTCGGAATGGCCGACGATCACGGCCGTG
>DASRDL010000109.1:0-2432 GCA_035652635.1 Hyphomicrobiaceae bacterium
CGGGCAAGGGTGCCCTCGCCGGAGGCGGTCTCGGCCACGCTCATGTTCAGCGGCCGCTCGCCGGCGAACCGCTGCGACAGCCCCATCTGGCGCAGATAGCGCACGTGGCGGCGGATGGAACGCTGGCCGATGGCGATCACGCCGAAGCGCTCGCCGCGGGCGAGCGCGGTCAGCACGCCGGCCTCGTTGATGCCGAACACGGGCCGGTCGGTGGCCTCGCGGCACACGTGGAGGCCGGGATCCGAGTAGCAGGCAATGACGAAGGCATCGACGCCGTTGCTGCCGGCCACCAGGCTCCGCAACGGCAAGGTCACGCTCTCCACGTGCTCCTGCGTCTCGATGCCGTAGGGGCCCTCGGCCAGGGTGCGGCACTCGATCTGCGGCCCATCCGCGAACCGGATCGGCACCAGCGCCTCGGCGAGGCCCCTGGTGACGATCTCGTTGGAATTGGGATTGATCACCAGAATGCGGCGGCGGGGGCGTGAGGCCATGCTGGCATCCTCCTCGATTTGCCGCCATTCTTGGGGCGGCAGCGCCCGGACGTCCAGGCCCGAGCGCGGCACCAGCCAAGGGAGCCTAGCAGATGCCGCAAGCCCAATTCGATTGCGTGATCCGCAACGGCCGAGTCGCTACCGCCGTCGACGAGTTCGACGCCGACATCGGCATTTCGAACGGCGTTATCGTCGCGATCGGGCGCGGCCTCGGCAAAGGCGAGCGCGAGATCGATGCCACCGGCCGGCTGGTGCTGCCGGGCGGCATCGATGCCCACGCCCACATCGAGCAGCTCTCCGCCGCCGGCATCGTCAACTCCGACACCTTCGAGAGCGCCACGGTGTCGGCGGCCCACGGCGGCACCACCACGGCCATCTGCTTTGCGGCCCAGCACCGCGGCATGGACCTCAAGAAGGTGACGGACGACTACATGGGCCTCGCCAGGAAGGGGGCAGTGATCGACTACACCTTCCACCTCATCATCACCGATCCCACCGAGGTCACCCTGAAGGAGCACGTGCCGGCGCTGGTGGCGCAGGGCCATTCCACCCTCAAGGTGTTCATGACCTACGACCTGCTCAACGTCGGCGACGAGAAGCTGCTCGATATTCTGCTCGCCGCCCGCCAGAACAAGGCACTGGTGTGCGTGCATGCCGAGAACCACGGGATGGTGTCGTGGATGGGCAAGCGCCTCGTCGAGAAGGGCTACACGGCCCCCAAATATCACACGGTGAGCCACCCGCGCGGCTGCGAGGCCGAGGCCATCAACCGTCTCATCGCCTTCGCCGAGCTGATCGACCAGCCGATCATGATCTTCCACGTCTCGACCGCCGAAGGCGTCGCCACCATCCGGTCGGCACGCGGCCGAGGCCTCAAGGTGTTCGCCGAGACCTGCCCGCAGTACCTGTTCATGACCGCCAAGGACCTCGACAAGCCGGGCGTGGAGGGCGCCAAGTGGATGTGCTCGCCGCCGCCGCGCACCGAGGCCGACCAGGAGGCGATCTGGCAGGGCCTGGCGCTGGGTGACCTGCAGGTGGTCTCCTCCGACCACGCGCCCTATGCCTTCGATGCGACCGGCAAGCTGATGGCCGGCCCGAACCCCTCCTTCAAGCAGATCGCCAACGGCCTGCCCGGCATCGAGGCGCGCCTGCCGCTCCTGTTCGACGCCATGGTGTCGAAGGGACGCCTGGGGCTGCAGAAGTTCGTCGAGGTGACGGCCACGGCGCCCGCCAAGATCTACAACCTGCATCCCAGGAAGGGCTCGATCGCCGTCGGTGCCGATGCCGACATCGCCGTGTGGGACCCCAAGCGGCAGATCACGCTTGCCGACGCGATGATGCACGACGGCGCACGCTATACGCCCTACGCCGGCCGCACCGTCGCCGGCTGGCCGGTGGTGGTGGTGCGCCGCGGCGAGGTCGTCGTCAGCGACGGCAAGCTCACCGCCAAGCCGGGCTCCGGCAAATGGCTGCCCCGCGCCGGCGGTGCTGCGGCCACGCCCCTCCAGCGCCTGACCGCCGACATGGACCCCCAACGCAACTTCGGCGCCAGGCTGCTATGAGGCGTGCGTCAGCAGAGGCGCAGACAAACCCCGGCGGCTGCCTGTAAGAGAGCCGGGGACCGGACATATGCGAACTTTTCGGGGGCGGGCACGTGCAGGACAAGACTGCGAGCGGAGAGCTGCTGCATCACGAGGACCTCGAGGTCGGCAAGGCCTACGAATGCGGCACGAAGACCGTGAGCAAGGAGGAGATACTGGCCTTCGGCCGGGCCTACGATCCCCAGCCGATCCACGTCGACGAGGAGGCCGCCAAGCACACCCTGGTGGGCGGCCTGTGCGCGTCCGGCTGGCACACCTGCACCATGATGATGCGGCTGGTGGCCGACGGCGTGCTCAACCGCGTCGCTTCGCTCGGCTCGCCCGGCGTGGACGAGGGACG
>DASRDL010000110.1:0-3714 GCA_035652635.1 Hyphomicrobiaceae bacterium
GCGCTCGAGCTCGACGATGGCGGCGGCCAGCTGGTCGACGGCGGCGAGGCCCTCCACCGTCATGGTCGCCTGGCCCGAGGGAAACAGCACCTCGGACTGGAACACGAAGCGGTCGCCGACCACGCGGATGTCCTTGCGGTCGCGCAGCAGCTCGCGCAGGCGGCCGAAGAAGTCGGAGCGGTAGCGCTGCAGCTCCTGCACCTGCCGCGCCAGCACCAGGTTGAGGCGGGCGCCGAGATCGGAGATGCGCGCCTGGCTCTCCTTGTCCTTGGCCTCGGCGGCGTTCAACGCCTCCTGCAGCGCCGCGATCTGGCGCCTGAGCGCCAGCAGCTGCTGGTTGAGCAGGTCGACCTTGGCCATCGCCTCGTTGGAGATGTTGGTCTTGTCGGCCAGCTCCTTGGAGAGGGCGACGATGCGCGCCTCCTTTTCGCCGGCTCCCGCGGCGATGCCCGAGAGCCGCTCGTTGTCGGACTTGAGCGTCGCCAGCGTCGCCTGCAGGCTCGCCAGCTCGTCCTCCAGCGACTTGCCCCGGCCCTTCTCCAGGCTCAGCAGGTTGGTGAGCTCGGCGATCTGGCGGGTGAGGCGGCGCAGCGCCGTGTCCTTACCGCTCGCCTCCTGGCTCACGTAGAACTGCGCCACCATGAACACGGACATGAGAAAGGTGACGACCAGCAGGAGCGTCGACAGCACGTCGACGTAGCCCGGCCAGAACTCGCCGTAGCTGGTGCCCCTGCGCGTCCGCCCGATCGCCATCGGCTACCTCGTGCGCGTGACTTTGGCGGCGAGCTCCTTGAGCACGGAGGCCACCTCGGACTGCTGCGCGGCCTGCTCGTCCACCCACTCGCGCACCACCTTCTGCTCGGCGCGCATCTGGCGCACGAGCTGGTCGACGCCCTTGGCGAGCTCCTTGACTGCATCCTCGGCGGGCGGTCTGCCCTCGATCTGCGGCACGCCGCCCAGCCGCTCGTTGAGGTCGGAGATGGCGCGGTGCATGTCGCTGATGGCGGCGTAGAGCTGGCGGCTGGCGTAGTCGGAGGTTTGCGACACGCCCGGCGCCAGCTCGGTGATGCCGGACAGCCATTCCTCGAGCTGGTTATAGAAGCGCCCGTGGGCGTGGCTCGCCTGCAGCTCCAGGAAGCCCAGCACCAGCGAGCCGCCGAGGCCCAGCAGCGAGGACGAGAACGCCGTGCCCATGCCGCGCAGCGGGGCGGCGAGGCCGTTCTTCAGCTCGTCGAACACGGCGACGCTGTCGGCGGCCCTGGTGTCGAGCGCGCTGATGGTCTTGCCCACCGACTGGATGGTGTCGAGCAGGCCCCAGAAGGTGCCGAGCAGCCCGAGGAACACGAGCAGACCGACGAGGTAGCGCCCGGTGTCGCGCGCCTCGTCGAGCCGGGAGCCGATCGAGTCCATGATCGAGCGCATGGAGGTGGCCGACAGCGACAGCGAGCCCGTGCGGTCGCGCAGCATGGTGGCCATGGGCGCCAGCAGCACCGGCCGGTGCGAGATGGCAAGGCCCGGGTCGGCGATGCGGAAGGCGTTGACCCAGCGGATCTCGGGATAGAGCCTGATCACCTGCTGGAAGGCGAACAGGACGCCGGCCAGCAGCACGACGCAGATGAGGATGTTGAGGCCGGGGTTGTTGAGCATCGCGTCCCAGAGCTGGCGGTGCAGCACCGCTACCAGCAGCCCGACGAGCACCAGGAAGACGAACATGCGCCACAGGTACATGCCCGGCGTGGACAGGCTGCGGTGCAGGGAGGGCGGCGCCGCCCGGTCGGCCGATCTCGCTCTTGCCATCACGCGTTCTCCGCCTCGCTCACAGGACCGCTGCCGTGACCGGTCCCCTCCTCGAGCCGCCGGCAAGGCACCGGCTCGGGGCTCGAGACGACCTCTCCCTTACAATCCGAGCGGGGCTTTGGTGCGGAATGCCCGCCGCAACGCTCCCGCCCCGCACGCGGCGGGGACGGGACCAGGCCGCCGCCACTGCGACATTAGCCAAAGACGGTTCCATCACAAACGGGCAACTTCGTGCCCCAACTGACGTTTCCAGGATTTTGTCGCAACCATCCCGTGACTGATTTGCGGGCAGATGCTCCGCTCGGCCGTCAACGGGGCGCAGCTGCCTGTGCGTTGGCCGGCCCAGCCGCGGCCAGCAGGCCCAGCAGGGCCCTGTGCACCGTCTGGTTGCCGGCAACGACGCTGCCGGTCTCGAGCATGCCCTGGCCGCCGTCGGCCTCCGTCACGAAGCCGCCCGCCTCGCGCACCAGCAGCATCCCGGCCGCAATGTCCCAGGGCTGCAGTCCATGCTCGATGTAGCCGTCGAGGCGCCCGGACGCCACCCAGGCGAGGTCGACGGCCGCCGCGCCGGTGCGCCGGATGCCGCTCACCTGCTCCATCAAGGCCTTGCATTCGCTGACGAACCTCGGGTGGTCGCCGCGCCCGCGATGGGGGATGCCGACCGAGACGACGCAGTCGGCGAGCGACTTGCGGGCCGCCACCCGCAGGCGCCGGTTGTTGAGGAACGCGCCCTGGCCCCGCTCGGCCGTGTAGAGCTCGTCGAGCACGGGATTGTAGACGAGGCCGCACACGATCTCGCCCTCGCGCTCCAGAGCAATGGCAATGCAGAAGATGGGAATGCCGTGCAGGAAGTTGGTGGTGCCGTCGAGGGGATCGACGATCCACCGGTGGGTCTTGTCGGGGCCGTCCACCCGTCCGCGCTCCTCCATCAGGAAGCCGTAGCCCGGACGCGCCCGCGACAGCTCGCGAAAGAGGATCTCCTCCGAGCGATGGTCGGCCGCGGTCACGAAATTGCCCGGCCCCTTGACCGACACCTGCAGCTGCTCGACCTCGCCGAAGTCGCGCGCCAGCCCGCGCCCGGCCTTGCGCGCAGCGGCGATCATGACGTTCATCAACGCTGAGGCGGCCATCGGAGGATCCGGCGCGGGTTTCGGGGTTTCGGGGGAGCAGCCGCGGCCCGAGACGGCTGCCATCTGCGGTGGCCCGCCTTGGCCGCCGCCGCGCTCACCTAGCCCAGTCACCTTGCCGGTGACAAGCGGCGGTGTGGCCGGACGCATTATGGGCAACGTCCCACTGTTCCCGACCCATCCTTTGTGGTTGTCTTCCCACTGACGCGTTGCCTACAGTCTCGCCCAACAGAAGAAGCGACCAGGCCCGAAGAAGGAGCAGGCGGTGTCCCAGGCCGTCGGCTTGCTCGACAGCATCTCCGAGTTCTGCCGCCGGGCGGGCATGGCCGAGTCGACCTTTGGCCGGCGCGCGGTGAACGACGGCAAGTTCGTTGCCCGCCTGCGCGACGGGGCCCGCATCACGCCGGAGACCCTGGAGAAGGTGAGCGCCTTCCTGACCAGCCAGGGCGTGGCGGCTCCCCCGGCGCCGCCCGAGCTGCTGCCGCTCCTGCGCGTCTCCGGCCTGCCGAGGCTGGACGTCAGGCCGCCCGCCCCGGACGCAGGGGCCCCCTCCCGCAACTTCCGCTTCTTCGACAATCGCCAGAAGTACCTGCTGTTCGTCTCCACCTGCAGCGAGAAGGAGGTGGTGGCGCGCCGCGTCGGCCTCGAGCTCGCCCATCTCCACCCCGAGCCGCCGGCCGTGCGCCTGTTCGACGCCGGCATGGGCGACGGCACGGTGCTCACCCGGGTGATGCGCGAGATGCATCGCCGCTACCCCACGCTGCCGTTCTATGTGGTGGGCAAGGAGATC
>DASRDL010000111.1:0-5412 GCA_035652635.1 Hyphomicrobiaceae bacterium
CGTGCGCCACGCCGAGACCTACGAGCGCATCCTGAAGGAGGCCGAGGCCGGCGGCGGCGGGCGCGAGGCCGAGATCGAGCGGGCGCGGCGGGCCTGGAGCCAGGGCTTCGTCGCCGAGGCCATCGACGCCTTCTGCCGCACCAACGAGGTGATGGACGTGAGCGGCCGGCGCCACAAGGGCGTGCTCACCGCCCACGATATGGCCACCTGGCTGCCCACCGTCGAGGAGCCGATCCACCTCGACTACGGCAGCTACCGCGTGATGAAGCCGCACGCCTGGACGCAGGGGCCGGTGCTCCTGCAGATGCTGGCGCTGCTGAAAGGCTTCGATCTCGACAGGCTCTCCATCACCGACCCCGACTTCATCCACACGTGGGTGGAGTGCGCCAAGCTCGCCTACGCCGACCGCGAGGCCTTCTATGGTGATCCCAGGTTCGTCGACGTGCCGATGGATACGCTGCTGTCGGAGGCCTACAACGCCGAGCGGCGCAAGCTCGTCGGCGAGCGCGCCTCCATGGAGCAGCGGCCGGGGCGGATCGCGGGCTACGACGGCAAGGTGATCGTCAAGGCTGCGCGCGAGGTCGGTGCCGGCGCCGGCGAGCCGACCTTCGCCCGCCTCTCCACGGGTCACGGAGCCGGCGACCAGCAGGTGACCGCCAGCGGCATGACCAAGGGCGACACGGTGCACATCGACGTCATCGACAAGGCGGGCAACATGTTCACGGCCACGCCATCCGGCGGCTGGCTGCAGTCCTCGCCCGTGATCCCGGCTCTCGGCTGGCCGCTCGGCTCGCGCGGGCAGATGTTCTGGCTGGAGGAGGGACTGCCGGGATCGCTGGCGCCGGGCAAGCGGCCGCGCTCGACGCTGTCGGTCGGCATGGCGCTGCGTGACGGCAAGCCCTACCTGTGCTGGGGCACACCGGGCGGCGACCAGCAGGACCAGTGGAGCTGCCAGATGTTCCTGCGCCACGCCAGCAAGACATCGTCACGGCCCAAGATGAACCTGCAGGAGGCCATCGACGCGCCGGCCTGGCACATCGAGCACTTCCCGCTGTCGTTCTGGCCGCGCACCGCGCGGCCCGGCGTGCTGGTGGTGGAAGGCCGGCTGCCCGAGACCACCATCAAGGAGCTGGAGCGGCGCGGCCACAAGGTGGAGGTGGGCCCCGACTGGTCCGAAGGCCGCCTCAGCGCCGCCGCCCAGGACGGCGTACGCCGCAAGGCCGCCGCCAACGCGCGGGGCATGCAGGGATACGCGGCGGGACGGTGATCGGGGGCTCGCCACCCTGCGCCGTCTTGGCGCTCCAATAGCCCCGGATCGGCGATGCCGGAGCTGCGCCTCGAGAGCATCGCCTTCGCCGGCCCGATGGCGGCCGTCACGCGCAGACCCATCTCGCCAGGGCGTGACGTCCTGCGCGGTGGCAGGAAACAATCGCCGGCTCGCATCTTGCCGATGAGCCGCGGCGTGACCACATTCGGCTTGAGCGCGCTCCAGAGGCGCGGGACGCGCGGCGGCAGACCTGCACGTTCCTTGGGCAATAGAGGCCCCACCCGTCGCGCCCGACACCACTTCTTCATGCGTGTAGCGCAAGCTGGCCCGCCGGTGCCGGCCAGGCGCCGCCCGCAGCCGAGGTGGTATGATCTGTACTAAATCAAGCGATGTGGTAGTTAGGCCACGCGCCCGTGCGTCGTGCTGCGTAGAGCGTGCGACCGTGCCAGAGCCACTCAACTCATCGAGCATCGATCGGACATGACCCGCCAGCCGAAGAACGAAGCCTTTGCGCGCACCTCGTTCCTGCACGGTGCCAACGCGGCCTACATCGAGGAGATGCAGGCGCTCTACGAGAAGAACCCGGGCTCGGTCAGCGACGAATGGCGGCATTTCTTTGCCAGCCTCCAGGAGGAGCCGCATGGGCCCGACGGCAACGGCGGGCCGTCGTGGGCGCGGCCGCTGGAGCAGATCGACCGCGAGGGCGACCGCGAGCTGATCGGCGCGCTGACCGGCGACTGGGGCGAGACCGAGCAGCGCGTGCGCGGCCGGCTGCAGGCGCGCGCCGCCGCCGCCGGCATGGAGCTGAGCCCGGCCGCCTCGATGCGGGCCACGCAGGACAGCATCCGCGCGCTGATGCTGATCCGCGCCTACCGCGTGATGGGCCACCTCGCCGCCGACCTCGACCCCCTGGGGCTGACCGACCGCAAGACCCACAAGGAGCTGCGGCCCGACACCTACGGCTTCACCGAGGCCGACCTCGACCGCCCGATCTTCATCGACAAGGTGCTGGGCCTGGAGATGGCCACCGTGCGCGAGATGCTGCGCATCCTGCGTCGCACCTACTGCCGGCACATCGGCGTCGAGTTCATGCACATCACCTCGGCGGTGCAGAAGTCGTGGATCCAGGAGCGCATCGAGGGGCGCGACAAGGACATCTCCTTCACCAACGAGGGCAAGACCGCCATCCTCAACAAGCTGATCGAGGCCGAGGCCTTCGAGAAGTTCGCCGACGTGAAATACACCGGCACCAAGCGCTTCGGCCTCGACGGCGGCGAGGCGATGGTGCCGGCGCTGGAGCAGATCATCAAGCGCGGCGGCCAGCTCGGCGTCAAAGAGATCGTCATCGGCATGGCCCACCGCGGGCGCCTCAACGTGCTCGCCAACGTCATGGGCAAGCCGCTGCGCGCCATCTTCAACGAGTTCAAGGGCGGCTCGTTCAAGCCCGACGACGTGGAAGGCTCGGGCGACGTCAAGTATCACCTCGGGGCCTCCTCCGACCGCGCCTTCGACGGCAATGCCGTACATCTATCGCTGACCGCCAACCCGTCGCACCTCGAGATCGTCGATCCCGTGGTGCTCGGCAAGGTGCGCGCCAAGCAGGACCAGCACGGCTGCAAGCCGGGCGAGCGCACGCCAGTGCTGCCGCTCCTCATCCACGGCGATGCGGCCTTCGCCGGGCAGGGCGTGGTGGCGGAGTGTTTCGGCCTCTCGGGCCTCAAGGGTCACCGCACCGGCGGCTCGATCCACTTCATCATCAACAACCAGATCGGCTTCACCACCAACCCGCGCCACTCGCGCTCCTCGCCCTACTGCTCGGACGTGGCCAAAATGGTCGAGGCGCCGATCTTCCACGTCAACGGCGACAACCCGGAGGCGGTCGTGCACGTGGCCAAGATCGCCACCGAGTTCCGCCAGCGGTTCCAGAAGCCGGTTGTGATCGACATGTTCTGCTACCGCCGGCACGGCCACAACGAGTCCGACGAGCCGGCCTTCACGCAGCCCATCATGTACCGCGCCATCCGCTCGCATCCGACGGTGGTGACGATCTATTCCAAGCGCCTGATCGAGGAGGGCGTGGTCACTCCGCAGAACGTGGAGCAGATGCAGGCGAGGTTCCGCGCCCACCTGGACGAGGAGCTGGCCGCCGCCGACAGCTACCGCCCGAACAAGGCCGACTGGCTCGACGGCCGCTGGTCCGAGATCGGCTTCGCCGAGGACGAGGCCCGGCGCGGCAATACCGGCGTCGCCATCGATGTCCTCAAGGAAATCGGCCGACGCATCACCACCGTGCCGCAGGACTTCAACGCCCATCGCACCATCCAGCGCCTGCTGCAGCGCCGCCGAGAGATGGTGGAGACGGGCACCGGCATCGACTGGGCGATGGCGGAGCATCTGGCCTTCGGCACCCTGCTCAAGGAGGGTTTCCCGGTGCGCCTCTCCGGCCAGGACAGCGAGCGCGGCACCTTCTCGCAGCGCCATTCCGTGCTGGTCGACCAGGAGAGCGAGCGCCGCTACACGCCGCTCAAATACGTCTCCCCCGACCAGGCGCGCTTCGAGGTCATCAACTCGATGCTGTCGGAGGAAGCGGTGCTGGCCTTCGAGTACGGCTACACGCTGGCCGAGCCCAACGCGCTCGTCATGTGGGAGGCGCAGTTCGGCGACTTCGCCAACGGCGCGCAGGTGGTGTTCGACCAGTTCATCTCCTCGGGCGAGCGCAAGTGGCTCAGGATGTCGGGCCTCGTCTGCCTGCTGCCGCACGGCTACGAGGGGCAGGGCCCGGAGCACTCCTCGGCACGGCTCGAGCGCTTCCTGCAGCTGTGCGCGGAGGACAACTGGCAGGTCGCCAACTGCACGACGCCCGCCAACTACTTCCACATCCTGCGCCGCCAGCTGCACCGCAAGTTCCGCAAGCCGCTGGTTCTGATGACGCCCAAGTCGCTGCTGCGCCACAAGCGCGTCGTCTCGGAGCTGGCCGAGATGGGACCCGACACCACCTTCCACCGCGTGCTGTGGGACGATGCGCAGTCGCGCCCGGGCGAGGGCATCAAGCTCAAGCCGGATGCGCAGATCAGGCGCGTCGTCCTGTGCACGGGCAAGGTCTATTACGACCTCTACGAGGGGCGCGAGGCGGCCGGCATCGACGACGTGTACCTGATGCGCGTCGAGCAGCTCTATCCCTTCCCGGCCCGGGCGCTCATCACCGAGCTGTCGCGCTTCCCGCAGGCCGACGTGGTGTGGGCGCAGGAGGAGCCCAAGAACATGGGCGCCTGGACCTTCATCGAGCCCAACATCGAGTGGGTGCTGCAGCACACCGGCGCCCGCACGCAGCGGCCGCGCTACGCCGGCAGACCGGCGTCGGCGGCGACGGCGACCGGGCTCGCCAGCAAGCACAACCAGGAACAGAAATCCCTGGTCGCCCAGGCGCTCTCCGAATGAGGCAGTGAACGACGATGGCAATCGACATCAAGGTGCCGGCGCTCGGCGAATCGGTGACCGAGGCGACCGTCGGGCAGTGGTTCAAGAAGCCGGGCGATACGGTCAGCGTCGACGAGCCGATCCTGGAGCTGGAAACCGACAAGGTGACGCTGGAGGTGCCGGCGCCGGCGGCCGGCGTGCTGGCCGACATCAAGGTGCCGCAGGGCGCAACGGTCGCCGTGGGCGCGGTGCTGGGCTCGATCAGCGCGGACGGTGCCGCCGCGGCCAAGGCGGCTCCGAAGCCCGCGGCCGCGGCATCCCCCTCGCCCGCTGCCCCGCCACCCAAGTCCGCGCCCGCCGCGGCCGCCGGCAACGGCGACATGCCCCCTGCGCCCGCCGCCCGCAAGCTGATGGAGGAGAAGGGCCTCGGCCCCGCCGATGTGCAAGGCTCGGGTCGGCGCGGGCAGATCCTGAAGGAGGACGTGATCGCGGCCGCGGCGAAGCCCGCCGCGCAGCCGGCACAAGCGCCGGCCGAGGCCGTCGCCTACACGCCGATGCCGGGTGGCACGGCGCCGGTGCCCGCCCATCAGATGCGCGCCCCCTCGGTGCCCAACGACGCCGCCCGCGAGGAGCGCGTGCGCATGACGCGGCTGCGGCAGACCATCGCCCGCCGCCTCAAGGATGCGCAGAACACGGCCGCCATGCTGACCACGTTCAACGACGTGGAC
>DASRDL010000112.1:0-5979 GCA_035652635.1 Hyphomicrobiaceae bacterium
AGGAAGGTGCGTATCTCCTCGCGCGTCATTGCTCGGGCCTCGCCCAGCAGATCGGCGGCGGTCATGAGCATGCCCGGCGTGCAGAAGCCGCATTGCAAGGCGTTGCGGGCAACGAACGCCTCCTGCAGGTCGGCCACCTCGCCGGTGTCGGTCAGGCCCTCGATGGTAACCACGTCCGCCCCGTCGGCTTGCACGGCCAGCATCAGGCAGCCGCGTACGACCGCGCCGTCGACCCGCACCGAGCAGGCGCCGCAGATCCCGTGCTCGCAGCCCAGATGGGCACCCGTCAGCCCCAGGTCCGAGCGCAGGAAGTCGACCAGGTGCTGGCGCACCGGCACCGCCCTTGTCACCTGCTCGCCGTTGACGGTGAGCGAGATCGTCTTCATCTCCTCGTCGTTCACGCCGCCACTCCGGATCGTGCCCGTGCTGCCTCGAGCGCGCGCCTCGTCAAAACCTTCTGCAGGTGCAGCCGCAGCTTGGCACTCCCCTGCGGGCTGGACATAGGGGAGAGGTCGCCGGCAACCGCCGCCGCGGCCGCGTCGATGTCGGCAGGCCCGAGCCTGCTGCCCCTGACGGCGTCCAGTACCGTGCCGGCCAGCTTGGGCCGATCCTCGCTGCCGAAATAGACGAGACGGCCGTTCTGGACGACGTCGCCGTCGATCATCAGCTGAAAGGCGACGCCGGCAATGGCGAAGTCGCCGTGGCGGCGTGCCAGCTCCATGAACACGGACACGGGCCGGGGCCCGCTCACCGGCAACCGCGTTTCCACCAGCAGCTCCTCCGGCCGACGCTCGGTCTCGTAGAGGCCTTTGAAGAAAATGTCCGACGGGACCTCGCGCCGCCCCGCGCGGCTTGCCAGCACGAAGGTTGCCCCGAGTGCCAGTGCGCAGGCCGGCATCTCCGCCGCCGGGTCGGCGAGCGCGATGCTGCCGCCGAAGGTGCCGCGGTTGCGCACGGCCACGTGCGCGACGTGCGGCACGGCCTGGGCAATGAGCGGCAGGTGCCTCGCCACGATGGGCGACCGCATCACCTCGGCGTGGCGCGCCAGAGCGCCGATGCGCACCTCGCCGTCGTGCAGCGAGATGCCCTTCAGGGCGTCGAGCCGGTTGATGTCGATCAGCACCCTGGGGTGCGAGAGGCGCATGTTGAGGGTGGGCATCAGGCTCTGGCCGCCGGCCAGGACGCGCGCGTCGTCGCCGTGCTCGGCGAGCAGCTCGAGCGCATGCTCCACGCTCTCGGCACGCACGTAGCTGAACCTCGGTGCCTTCACACTGCCGCCCTGCCCAGGTGCAATCGCGACCGCAGGCTGCCATCGCGCCGGCAACGGTGCAAGCCACGCTGCGTCGCGCGCATGCCTGCCGCCCACCCTATACGGGATCGACCTCGTCCAGAAACCCGGCGATGGCCCCGGCGAGCAGGTCCGGCGTCTGCACGGCCATGTAGTGGCCCGACTCGAGAACCTGGTAGCGGGCGGCCGGGATCAGTCGCGCCACCGGCTCGACCAGGGCGGGCGGGCGAACGCGGTCGAGGCTGCCGGCGATTACCAGCACCGGACAGGCAATGGCGGCGATCTCCTTGCCGAGCTCGAGGCCCGCCAGCATGCGGTAGATGGCGGCATAGCTCGCCGGGTCGTTGCCGAGCCAGCGCGCGCGGAAGGCGGAGAACCGATCCGGATCGCGGCGCAGCTCGGCCGGATAGCCGTTGGCCATGGAGTCGTCCACGGCCACGCGCATCCCCTCGCGCTCGATCGCATCGACGCGGGCGAGCACGGCCGGACGGCGTTCGGCGGCAATGCCGATCGCGGGGCTCGTGACCACCGCAGCACTGATGCGGTGCGGCAGGCGCAACGCGGCGGCGAGCGCAATGGCGCCGCCCACGGCGATGCCGACGACGGCCACCTTGCCGGTGATGCCGAGGGCATCGAGCAGCCCGGCCAGGTCGCCGACCATGGTGTCGATCGACAGCGGCGAGCGCGCCTTGGTCGACATGCCGGCGCCGCGCGTGTCGTAGCGCAGCACGCGCCGACGCTCGGCCAGCGCCGGCGCCACGCCGTCCCAGCTCTCCAGCGCGCCGCCCATCTCGTGGATGAGCACGATGGTGCGCCCGGCGTTGCCCGACAGCTCGTAGCGTAGGCCGGCGCCATTGACCTCGATGAAGCCCATGGCGGCCTCCTAGCAGCTCCGCAGGCCGAATGCCAGCGCGGGCTACTGCATGAGCTGGTCGGGGAGCCAGGTGACCGTGGCCGGCCAGGCGAGGAAGATGGCGATGGCCATGAAGTCGGCGATGACGAACGGCAGGGCGCCGCGGAACACGTCGGCCAACGGTATCTCCCGACGCACGGCGGCGACCACGAAGCAGCTCAGCCCGATGGGCGGCGTGAGCAGGCACACGCCGCACATCTTGACCACGATGATGCCGAACCAGATCGGATCGTAGCCGAGCTTGATGACGGCCGGATAGAACACCGGCAGCGTCAGGAGCAGCATGCCGATGGCATCCATGAAGCAGCCGAGCACGAGGTAGACGACGAGAATGCCCAGCATGACGACGACGCGGGGAACGGGCAGCGATACGACCCATTCGGAAAAGCGCTCTGGCACGCCGGCAAAGCCCAGGAAGCGCACGAAGATCAGGATGCCCCAGATGATGGCGAAGATCATGACTGTGAGCTTGGCGGTCTCGATCAGGGCGTCGTTCAGCTGGTTCCACTTCATGCCGTTGAAGAGTGCGGCGACATAGACGACGAAGGCGCCGAGCGCACCGGCCTCGGTCGGCGTCGCCCAGCCGAACAGCATGGAGGCGAAGATGATGAGGATGACGCCAACGACCGGGAAGGTGCCGGGCACGGAGGCGAAGCGCTCGCCCCAGGTGTAGCCGTAGATCGGCGTGCCGGCTTTCGGGTTCCATATGCTCCAGATCACGACGATGATGGAGTAGCAGATCGCCGAGATGAAGCCGGGGATGAAGCCGGCGACCAGGAGCTTGCCGATCGACGCCTCGACGATGATGGCGTAGACGACCATGATGGCGCTGGGCGGGATCAGCGAGTCGAGGGTGGCGCCGGCCGCCACCACGCCGGTGGCGAGCCGGCGGTCATAGCCTGCCTTCAACATCTCCGGCACCGCGACGCGGGCGAACACCGCGGCTGCCGCAGTGGCGGCGCCGGAGACGGCGGAGAATCCGGCAACGGCGAAGATGGTCGACACCGCCAGGCCGCCGGGCAGCCAGCCGAGCCACCGCTTGCAGGCCTCGAACAGCGTCTGCGTCATGCCAGCGTGATAGGCGAGGTAGCCGATGAGGATGAAGAGCGGCAGGACCGAGAGCGTGTAGTTGACCGACTTGGAATGCGGGATGGTGCCGACCATGCCGGCCCCCGCCTTCCAGCCGATGATGGCGACGATGCCGACGAGCCCGACCAGGGCCGCCGCGATGTAGACCCGCACGCCCGCCACGACGAGGAGAAGGAGGGCGAGGCAGCCGATGATGCCGATGGCATCACGCGAAAGCTCGATGGTCATCAGCGGCTCCCCTGCGGTTGCTCGGTGCGCGAGGGATCGTCGAAGGCGCCCGCGGAAGCGGCCTCGCGCAGGGCCTGCTCCTCGGCGTCGACGACCTCGGGAACGCCGATGAACCCTTTGCGGGGATCGATCAGCACGCGCAGGTAGGCCCACAGGCTGACCAGCAGCCGCACGAACAGCATGGCGAGCGAGATCGGCACGACCAGCTTGGACGGCCACAGCGGGATCTGGGCATCGATGCTGGAGTCGCCGAGATAGTAGGCGCGCATGGCGTGGTCCCAGCTGTAGACGAAGAGCACGCCGCTCAACAGAAGCCCCAGCACCACGCCGACGAGCTCGAACAAGGCCAGCCAGCGTCCCTTGAGGAAGCTGACGAACAGCTCCATGCGGATGTGCCCGCCGAGCCGCTCGGTGTAGGCGAGCGCCAGGAAGACCAGGAACGCCATCATGATCTCGACGATGTCGATGTAGCCGTACACCGGCATGTCGAAGAACTTCCGGCCGAGCACATGGACTACGCCGAGCAGCATCAGGGCGAAGATGCCGAGGCCGGACAGGAGGGCGGCGAGCTTCTCGACCCAGTGCACCAAGCGGTCGACGGCGCCGAGTGCACCCCCGCCCGAGCCGTGAGTGGGATCGCCTGCTTCTGCGTGGGCCATGGCGCTCGCCTCGTGAGGGGTGCTCTGATCCACCGATGCGCCCGGCTCATGCGGCGACACGGGCGCGATGCGGAGGGGCCGCCGCTCGAGAGTTGGTGGTCGGGGCTCGCTCTACTTCTTTGCCAGCCGGGTCCTGGCTGCCTCGAGCTCCTTGAGGAGCGTGTCGAGGACACCCTTGGCGTCGAACTTGCCCTGGTTGTCGGCGATCCACTTGTCCCACACCGGCTTGCCGGCGACCTCCTGGAAGCGCTTGAGATCCGCCTCCGAGTAGGTGATCTCGGTGAGCTTCTGGCGGAACATCGGCAGGTTGACCTTGTCGGCCGCCTCGTAGGCGGCGATCATCGCCGTGTATGCCTCGGGCTGCGCCTCCGTGAGCAGCTTCTGGTACTGCGGCGGCAGCTTGGCGTAGGCGGTCTTGCTCATGACCGCGGCGCAGCCGGCCGTGCCGGGCGAGAGGTTGCCCGTAAACCAGTTGGAGATGGTGTGCAGCTGGTAGGCGGCGTGGGCGTAGGTGAACGGGAAGGAGGCGGCATCCACCGTTCCGCGCTCGAGAGCGGTGTAGAGCTCCACCGCGGGCACCGTCGAGATGTGCGCGCCGAGGATCTTGAAGGCGTCGCCGACTGCTCCCGGCGCCCGCACCCGCAGGCCCTTCCAATCCTCGAGCGTCCTGGGCGGCTTGCCTTTGCCCATGAACTCGTACTGCGGAAGGATGGTGAAGAAGTACGGCACCGCGTCCCAATGCGCCATGTCGGCCATCAGTGCGGGGTGCCTCATGGTGGCGTCGGCAGCGGCGGCGGCGACGCGCAGGTCGTCCATCGGCAGGAAGGGCAGCGAGAACACCATCCAGGCCGGATTCTTGCCCGGATGGTAGAAATTGCACATGTCGGCCATCTCGATGGCGCCGAGCTTGATGGAGTCGAGGTTCTCCTTGTCCTTGGAGAACATCTCGCCGTAGCCGATCTTGATGGTGAACTTGCCGCCGGTGCGCTCCTTCAGGATGGCGGCAATTCTCTCGATGCCCTCGGTGTTGGCGCGTCGCTTGCCCCAGTTGGAGTGCCTCCACTCGATGGTCGGCCCATCGACGGTCTGGGCAAATGACGGCGACGGCGCGAGAGCCCAGGATGCAGCAATAGCCGACGCCAAAAGCGCAACGCGCTTCATGGGGCTTCCTCCCTTGCTTGTGAGGCGGCACGGGCAGATGACGGAGACCCGCGCCTTCTTGTGGTTGCGGTCATGCTGGCACAACACCGGGACCAACTCAATGGTCCGGGACGCCGGCAATGGCGCGCTGTCCGACCCGGCCGATGGCCTGCCACCGGCAGAGCGATCCGGCCTCAGTCGGTGTCGGGCAGGGGCGGAGCGGCGAGGCGGCCGCAGTCCGGCGCGAATGCCAGGGGCGCGGCGGTACGGGCGGCGAGGTCGGACCGGCTCATGCCGTCGAGCATCTCGCGCACGAGGAAGCCCTTGGGCGTCACCTCCACCACCGCGAGGTCGGTATAGACGCGCTTCACGCAGGCGACCGCGGTGAGCGGCAGCGTGCAGGCCTCGACCAGGCGCGGCCCGCCCTTGCGTGTGGTGTGCTCCATGATCACCCACACCTCGCGCGCGCAGGCGGCGAGATCCATGGCACCGCCCACCAGGGGACCCTTGTCCGGCACGCGCATGTCCCAGTTGGCGAGGTCGCCGTTCGACGCCACCTCGAAGGCGCCGAGGATGGTGAGGTCGATGTGGCCGCCGCGGATCATGGCGAACGACCAGGAGGAGTCGATGATCGAGGCGCCGGGCCTGAGCGTGATGCGGCG
>DASRDL010000113.1:0-2900 GCA_035652635.1 Hyphomicrobiaceae bacterium
CCCCAGGCCGCCGGCCCTGGCCAGCTCGCGCAGGTGGTGGTCGGCGTCGCCGAAGGCGAGGTCGATCATGGTGAGCCGCTTGAAGTAGTGGCCGGCCTTGTACTCCATGGTCATGCCGATGCCGCCGTGCAGCTGGATGGCATCCTGGCCGACGTGACGGGCCGAGCGGCCGATCTGCACCTTGGCGGCGGCCATCGCCTTGCGGCGCTCGCGCGCGTCGGGCTCGGCCGCCATCATGGTGGCGTAGTAGGCCATGCTGCGCGCCTGCTCCACCGAGGTGAGCATGTCCACCGCCCGGTGCTGCAGCACCTGGAACGAGCCGATCGGCACGCCGAACTGCTTGCGGGTCTTGAGGTATTCCACGGTCAGCTCGTGCAGCGCCGCCATGGCGCCGACGGCCTCGGCGGCGAGCGCGGCGATGGCCTCGTCGACCACGCGCTCCAGGACGGCGAGGCCCTTCTCGGGGCCGGCCAGCACCGCCTCGGGGCCCACCCGCACGGCCGACAGCGTCACGTCGGCGGCGCGCATGCCGTCCTGCGTGGGATAGCCGCGGCGCGTGACGCCGTTGGCCTTGGCGTCGACCAGGAAAAGGCCGATGCCGCCGCGATCGGCGCGGGCGCCCGAGGCGCGCGCCGTCACGATCAGCTTGTCGGCCGAGTCGCCGTGAAGCACCACGTTCTTCTCGCCTTCCAGCGTGTAGCCGCCGCGTCCGTCGGCGCGCGCGGTGGTGGCGGTGTCGGCGATGTCGTAGCGCGCCTGCCGCTCCTGGTGGGCGAGCGCCAGCGTCAGGTCGCCGGCGACGATGGGCGGCACCAGCTCCTTGAGCAGTGCCTCGTTGCCGGCATGGCGCAGCGCGCCGCCCGACAGCACGACGGTGGCGAGATAGGGCTCCAGCGCCAGCGCGCGGCCGAACGCCTCGGCGATGATCATGGTCTCGGTCAGGCCCTGGCCGAGGCCGCCGTGCGCCTCGGCGAACGGCACCGCGAGGAGGCCGAGCTCCGCGTACTGCTTCCACACCGCGGTGCTGTAGCCCTTCGACTCCTTCATGTAGCCCATGCGGTGCTTGAGCTCGCCGTAGCGGTCGGCCAGCAGCCGCTCCAGGCTGTCCTTGAGCTGGCGTTGCTCGTCGCTGAGATCGAAATCCATCCGTCGCTCCTCCTCGGGGCCTCGTGGTCGGCCCGTCCCCTTAGCTCGTGCTGCGTGTGGCGGCTGTGGCGAGGCCGGCAGCGATCAGCAGCGATCCGCCCAGCCGATTGAAGATCCCGATCGCCCGTGCGTTGCCGAACAGCCGCCGCGCCCGCGAGGCGGCGAGGCTGTAGCCCATGGCATTGGCGAAGGCGAGGGTAACGAATGTGCTCTCGAGCATCAGCATCTGCCCCCAGAAGTCGCGCACCGGGTCGATGAACTGGGGCAGGAACGCGACGAAGAAGGTGAGGCTCTTGGGGTTCAGCGCCGTCACCAGCCAGGCGTGACCCAGCATGCGGGAGAAGGGTACGGCGTCCGCACGCGGCTCGGCCTCGAGTCTGCCGCCCGCCCGCCACAGCTGGATGCCGAGCCAGACGAGATAGCCCGCGCCCACCCATTTGAGACCCGTGAACAGCATCGAGGAGGCAGCGAGCAGCGCGCCCAGGCCCAGCATGGAGAGCGTCATGGCCGTGAAGTCGCCGAGCGCCACGCCGACGGCGACGGGCAGCGCCGCGCGCATGCCGCGCCCCAGCGCGTAGGAGATGACGAGCAGGATGGTCGGGCCGGGGATGACCAGCAGCACCGCCGTCGCCGCCGCGAACGCCACCCACGTTTCGATGCTCATGTGCGCACTCCGCAAGACTCCCTCTCCCACTGTGCTTCACAATGGGGAGAGGGTCGGGGTGAGGGGCAGATGCAGGCTCCGTCGGTGTTTGGACTGCCTCTCACCCTGGCCGTCTCCCCGCAAGCGGGGAGAGGGGACACACCGAGCGGCGGATCAGAAGCCCAGCACGGCCTTGGCCAGGATGTTGCGCTGGATCTCGTTGGAGCCGCCATAGATCGTGGTCTTGCGGTAGTTGAAGTAGGTCGGCGCGGCAGGTGCGGCCCACTCCAGGTCGAGCGGCGGCTCGTTGGACGGAAAGCCCGCGTCCTCGCTCTCGCCCTGATAGGGCAGCGCCAGGGGGCCGGCCACCTCGAGCAGAAGCTGCGTCGTCGCCTGCTGGATCTCGCTGCCCTTGATCTTGAGGATGGACGACTTGGGGTTCGGCAGCCGGTCCTTGCGCTGCCGGTCCTCGGAGAGCACGCGCATCTGCGTCATCTCCAGGGCCTTGAGCTCCACCTCGACCGCCGCCAGCTTCTCGCGGAAGCGCTCGTCCTCGATCAGCGGCCTGTCGCCGGCCTTGACCTTGCCGGCCAGCTCCTTGATGCGCTGCACGCGCTGCTTGGAGTAGCCGACGCGGGCAATGCCGGTGCGCTCGTTGCCGAGCAGGAACTTGGCGCAGTCCCAGCCGCGGTGCTCCTGCCCGATCAGGTTCTCGACCGGCACCTTGACGTCGTCGAAGAACACCTCGTTCACCTCGTGTCCGCCGTCCATGGTCTGGATCGGCCGCACGGTGATGCCGGGCGTCTTCATGTCGATCAGGATGAAGGAGATGCCGAGCTGCTTCTTGGCGGTCGGATCGGTACGGCAGAGGCAGAAGATCCAGTCGGCGTACTGGGCCATGGTGGTCCAGGTCTTCTGGCCGTTCACGATATAGTGGTCGCCCTGACGCACGGCGGCGGTCTTGAGGCCGGCCAGGTCCGAGCCGGCACCGGGCTCGGAGAAGCCCTGGCACCACCAGTGATCGAGCGCCGCCATCGGCGGCAGGAAGCGCTTCTTCTGCTCCTCGGTGCCGAAGGCGATGATCACCGGCCCGCACATCGACACGTTGAAG